>JADGPB010000154.1 GCA_017882655.1 Propionibacteriales bacterium | reverse complement strand
CGGGGCACGTCGCACGACATGGCGGAGGCTGAGCCGGTCGCGGGTGGCGGCCTGTGGCTGTGGCGATCACAAGTGTACCGAGGAAGGTCCGCAAGGTCGGAGATGTCTCGGCCTAACGCAAGGAGGGCAACATGCGAGCCGCGGTTGTGACCAGCTTCGACGCTCCGCTGAAGTTGCAGGATCTCCCGACCCCCTCACCCGGCATCGACCAGGTGCTGGTCCGGCTAGAGACCAGCGGCCTGTGCCACACCGACATCCACGCCGCGCGCGGCGACTGGCCGGTGAAACCCACGCCTCCCTTCATCCCGGGTCACGAGGGGATCGGGATCGTGGAAGCAGTTGGGCCTGGAGTCGAGGCACCCGGCGTGGGCGATCGAGTGGCGATACCGTGGCTCGGTGAGGCCTGCGGTCGATGCCGATACTGCGTGAGTGGGCGAGAGACGCTGTGCCCAACACAGCGGTACACGGGCTATTCCATGGACGGCAGTTACTCCGAGTACGCCGTCGCGTCGGCTCGTTACGTAGTCCTGGTACCCGACGAGCTGTCCTCGCTTGACGCGGCTCCGCTGGCCTGCGCCGGAGTGACCACCTACAAGGCGGTCAAGGTCGCCCGCGTGCGCCCGACCGAGCGGGTCGCTGTGTTCGGGATCGGAGGCCTGGGGCACCTCGCCCTGCAATACGCGCGGATCTTCGGAGGCAGTGTCACCGCGGTCGACGTGCAAGCGCACAAACTCGAACTCGCCCGTGAGCTGGGCGCGGAGACCACCATCGATGCAAGCACCGAAGACCCGGCAGCGGCCATCCAGGCGGCCGGCGGTGCCGACGTGGCCCTCGCCCTCGCCGTGAACCCCCGCTCGTTCGCGCAGGCCTACGCCAGTCTGCGTCCGGGCGGACGACTCGTGATGGTCGCCCTGCCCGCGGAGGGCGTCATCTCCCTCCCGATCTTCGAAACAGTGCTGAACGCCATCAGCGTTATCGGCTCGATCGTCGGCACACGTCAGGACGTCGCCGAGGTCTTCCAGCTGCACGCGTCCGGCCGCACCCGGGTTATCGCCCAGACGCGGAGCCTGGACCAAGTCAACGAGGCCTTCGAGGAGGTGCTCTCTGGCAAAGTCCTAGGCCGCCTCGTCTTTCAATTCTGAGAAACGTCACCGAAGCCCCCGGCCGGGCCAGTCCCCGGTCGGGCGTCCCGCGCCCAGCGGGCCGGGTCGGGCAATTGTCAGGACACCGCCAAGAGCCGTGGCCCCACCCTCGTCACCCCCGACGATCAGAAGTGCGCTCGCGAACCTACGACAACCTGCCCCTCGGTGGCTCTGCCGCCAGCGTCGTCGGTCGAAATGAGCAGGGTGCCGACGCCGCGTCGCTGCCAGGCGTCGGTGACCGTGCAGGCGACCTCCGCGATGTCGCCGTCGGTGCGCAGCCGGATGAAACGTCCGACGGCCACCGAGACGGTCTGCGCGTCCGCTGAACAGGGGTGAAGATCGCACCCGGCCGGGCCGGGGGGCGCGAGCCCGGTGCTTATCGCGGAGGGTCGTCCCAGCCGCACCGCGTGAATCCGACCGGGTGGGACAGGCATGCCGCTGTGATACTCCCCTCACTCCGCCGCACACCCCCCCGAGGCAACCGCGCGTTCACATGCCGCGCCTACAGTGAAGGTGATCAGCTAAACGGCTGCGAGGGAGCGAGGATGGGTGCCAGCCATCGAGAAGGGCCGGGCCGATAGACGCCTTCCAGGACGTCTAGGAGCGGCTCACCCAGGACTTCGTTGCCGCCCCAGCAACGGTGGTCGAGGAAGCGGTGCAGCGCCGGGCCCCAAATGCACCCCGCGACGGCCGGACCCCGATACACCACCGAGGCTGCGCGGGGGTCGGACGGGGTGCTGCGTATGTGCGATGACCGCCGACGCGTCCGTCAGCACCCGCCCGTGCCGGGCCCCGCTGGTCGCGCTGTCTGGGCCCGGTCTTGGCCGCCGCGCCCTCGGCGTGGTCGAGGACTGCTCGATCACGAAGGTGGCAGGAACGGCATCCGGTCCGACGCGTCCGGACACGTTCCTCGGTGCTGGATTACCGAGCACGGTGGCGCCAGGGAGGAGATCGAACCGGGACCGTCGCGCCTAAGTCGCCTTCAAGAATGCCGACAAGGAGCCACCATGATTGACTTCGCCATCCGGCTACGGGACCAGCTACGGAATCAAGACATCGGCTGTGACAGCTTGACGCTAGCCGTGGAAGACGTCCTCGGTTTGCACGTCATCGGCGCCCGGTACGCTGCGGTTGCCGGGCTCGACATCTGTCAGGAATGTGGGAAACACTGGCCCTGCCCGACGGCGCGAAGCATCGCCGAGGCGCTCGACGTCTCCCTCCCCGCGGCCCGCGGATGACCGTGATCCGGGCCGCCGTTTCTGCCCAGAGCGCCCCGCAGTAAGTGCGTGAGTAAGTAAGCCGCTCTTGGTCGCGAAGGCGACGCAGACCGTCTTCAGCGCTACCCTGCAGATCGCCGTCGAGGCTCGGATGAACGGGTTCCATTCGCCGGGTCCGGGCTACTGGTGAACGGCCAGCGGCGCAGCGGCGCCCCCTCGTCCCACGGCCCACAGCCGGCCATCGACAAATGCAGCGGCATCGAGCCCCCCCAACGCCTTCTCGGGCGGCAGCAGGGGGCAGAACACGATCTGCCAGGCGTGCCCGTCCCACCGCAGGACCAACGGGCCCAGCCATCCGGTCGGCAGCGGGCCGTCGGGCAGGCCGCCGAGACCGACCAGGTACGCCGCTGCCCGCGCGGCAGGATCGCCGTCGCTTGATCGACCTGACTGAATCAGTCGAATCCTGGTCCTGGGCCGATCACAACGGGAATTCGTCCTGTCCCGGCGGGAACTGTGCTCCCGTTGGTGGGAATAACGCGGCCGCCATGGCGTCCGCCATCTTCCGGTCCTACGCCGCCACCGGCAGGCTCAGGTGCAGGTCAAGGAAGAGCGCGCCCGGCGCGATGTCGTCGCACCTGACCTGCTCCTCTTCTGTCGAGTGGCCGCCGAGATCGCTAGGGTCTCAGGACCCCACCCCGAGCGACGTGCCCGTTCTTCTTCTTCCATCCCTTGAGTAATTCCAGAAAATGGCCCAGACTTCGGAGCGTGCCAACGACGTCGGACTTGGAGGGCATGTTACGAGGGGTTGCTCTGCGTGTGACGCGTCCTCGGGTTGCGGTGCTGTCCGCGGTGCACGACCATCCGCATGCCGACACGGACTCGATCATTGGTGTCGTGCGTGAGGATCTCGGTGAGGTGTCACACCAGGCGGTCTACGACGTGCTGCGCGCGCTGACTGTCGCGGGTCTGGTGCGGCGCATCCAGCCGACGGGCTCCGTGGCGCGCTACGAGTCGCGGGTCGGGGACAACCACCACCACGTCGTGTGTCGGTCGTGCGGTGCCATCGCCGATGTCGACTGCGCGGTCGGCACCACGCCCTGCTTGACCGCGTCCGACGACCACGGCTTCACGATCGACGAGGCCGAGGTCGCCTACTGGGGCCGATGTCCCGAGTGTGTCGCGGCAACTTCTGCCGCGTCTGGCGGCTGATCGCAGACACGCAGCGCTCGAAACCAGCAGAGCAGCACAGAGTTGGATCCAGAGCAACCGACGTCAAGAGCACCAGCCATCAGAAGGAATCAGCGAGACAGGAGAAGGACCGACGTGTCTGACCGCGGCAGCGAAAGCGAGAACCCAGTAATCCCCTCCCCGACTCCCACGCCGACTCGGCCCAGGACGAACCAGGACTGGTGGCCGAATCAGCTGAACCTGCAGGTTCTCCACCAGCACTCGCCCCGGCCCAATCCGCTGGGCGAGGACTTCGACTACGCAGAAGAGTTCAAGACCCTCGACCTCGACGCGCTGAAGCAGGACATCTTCGAGGTGATGACGACGTCGCAGGACTGGTGGCCGGCCGACTACGGCCACTACGGGCCGCTCTTCATCCGGATGAGTTGGCATGCCGCAGGCACGTACCGCATCGCCGATGGCCGGGGCGGTGGCGGCAGCGGCGCTCAGCGCTTTGCCCCTCTCAACAGTTGGCCCGACAACGCGAACCTCGACAAGGCGCGCCGGTTGCTCTGGCCGGTCAAGCAGAAGTACGGCCGGAAGATCTCCTGGGCGGATCTCCTGGTCTTCGCCGGCAACTGCGCCCTGGAATCGATGGGGTTCAAGACGTTCGGCTTCGGCTTCGGGCGAGAGGACATCTGGGAGCCCGACGAGGTCATCTGGGGGCCCGAGGACACGTGGCTCGGAGATGAGCGCTACAGCGGCGACAGGGACCTCGTCGGTCCCTTCGGCGCCGTGCAGATGGGCCTGATCTATGTGAATCCCGAGGGGCCCAACGGCAACCCGGATCCGCTGGCTGCCGCCAGGGACATTCGAGAGACCTTCGGTCGTATGGCGATGAATGACGAGGAGACGGTTGCGCTCATCGTCGGCGGCCATGCGTTCGGCAAGTGTCATGGTGCAGTCGATGCCCAGTACGTCGGTCCGGAACCCGAGGCCTGCCCCCTCGAGGAGCAAGGCCTCGGCTGGAGGAACACCTTCGGCAGCGGCAAGGGCGCCGACACGCTCACCAGCGGGCTGGAGGGCGCCTGGACCAACGAGCCGACGAAGTGGGACAACGGGTACTTGGACAACCTGTTCAAGTACGACTGGGAGCTGACGACAAGCCCCGCCGGGGCAAAGCAGTGGACTCCCAAGGATCCCTCGGCCCAGGGCACTGTGCCCGATGCTCATGATCCGTCAAAGAGGCACGCTCCCATGATGCTGACGACGGACCTGGCGCTGCGGATGGATCCGATCTACGGGCCGATCGCGAAGCGCTTCCACGAGAATCCGGACCAGCTCGCGGAAGCGTTCGCCAAGGCGTGGTTCAAGCTGTTGCACCGCGACATGGGACCCGTCTCGCGCTACCTCGGCCCGTGGGTTCCGGAGCCGCAGCTGTGGCAGGACCCCGTCCCTGAGGTCGATCATGAATTGATCGCGGATGCGGACATCGCTGCCCTCAAGGGCAAGATCCTCGCGTCGGGACTGTCCATCTCCCAGCTGGCCTCCACCGCTTGGGCGTCGGCGGCAAGCTTCCGCGGCACCGACAAGCGTGGCGGGGCCAATGGGGCGCGGATTCGCCTTGCGCCGCAAAGGGACTGGGAGGTCAACGACCCGGCCGAACTGGCCAAGGTGCTGCAGACCCTCGAGCGGATCCAGCAGGACTTCAACCTCTCACAGTCCGGCGGAACGAAGGTCTCGCTCGCCGACCTGATCGTCCTGGGAGGGTGCGCGGCCGTCGAGCAGGCGGCGAAGAACGCCGGGCACGACATCACAGTCCCGTTCGTGCCGGGGCGCACGGACGCCTCGCAGGAGCAAACCGACGTGGAGCCGTTCGCCGTCCTCGAACCGACCGCAGATGGGTTCCGCAACTACCTCCGAGCCGGAGAGAAGTTGCCGGCGGAGACCCTGCTGCTGGACCGGGCCAACCTGTTGACGCTGACCCCTGCCGAGATGACGGTTCTGATCGGCGGCATGCGGGCCCTGAACGCCACCTTCGGACAATCCCAACACGGCATCTTCACCGACCGGCCCGAGACGTTGACCAACGACGTCTTCGTCAACCTGCTCGACATGGGCACGGAGTGGAAGGCATCCGCCTCGGCTGAGAACGTGTTCGAGGGTCGGGATCGCACCACGGGCGAGGTCAAGTGGACCGCCACCGCCGTCGACCTCGTCTTCGGTTCAAACTCCCAGCTCCGAGCCATCTCGGAGGTCTACGCGTGCGACGACGCGAAGGAGAAGTTCGTGCGAGACTTCGCGGCCGCGTGGGACAAGGTCATGAACCTCGATCGGTTCGACCTCGCCTGATCACGATGTCCAGGTCGGCCGCTCATCGGCCGACCTGGACATCCTCGGTCGCGTCTCAAGCTACGCCCTGTCGACGCTGAACGCACCGCCGATCGCAGCCCACCGACGGCCGTGCCAGGTCCAGCGGGCCCCAACGGCGTGCATGTAGATCCGGTCGGTCAGGGGTGCGACGCCGCTCCGGGTGTGCCCCGCGCCGGGCCCTACCGCCAACACACGCCACCGCGCCAGCTCCCTACCCGACCACCCTGCCTGTTGAGCTGTTCAAGGACGAAGGACCCCGGCTTCGGGCTGGAAGACACAGGCCGGGTCCTCACCGAGCGGGTCCCCGCTCGCCGCGTAGGCGCGCGCCCTCGACCCGCCGCACAGGTCGGCGTATTCGCAC
>JADGPB010000153.1 GCA_017882655.1 Propionibacteriales bacterium | reverse complement strand
GCGAGGTCCATGCGGTTCGCCTCGGCGGCGATCGCCTTGTCGAGGAGCGTGGTCTCGCCGGCTGTCGCCAGGCCTGCGATGTACGGGAACGTGCCGAGGGCCCAGCTGATCGCTGCGCGGATGTCCTCGGGGTCGGTGAACGGCTCGTACCACGTGGACAGCTCGCGGTCGCCGGTCCACGGCCGACGCGCGATCGCCTTGATCGTGCGCAGGGCGACGTCGCGGTCCTGGAGCATCCCGTACAGGATGTCGAAGTTGGCGCGGAACGAGTCGTCTGCCGTGTACAGGTGGTAGTTCACCGGCGTGAGCACCGAGTCGAAGTCGTGACGGCGCAGCGCTTCGGCATGGACCACCGGCGCCTGCTCGGTGTGGCCGGTGATGCCGATCCAGCTGACGATTCCCTCGTCCTTGGCCCGTACGAAAGCCTCGATTGCCCCGCCCGGTGCGAAGACCTTGTCGAGCTCCGGGAGGTCGCAGACGGCATGGATCTGCCACAGGTCGATGTGGTCGGTGTGGAGAAGCTCGAGCGAGCGGTTCAGCTCGCGCCAGGCGTCCTCGGCCCGGCGCTCGGTCGACTTCGTCGCGAGGAACACCGTGTCGCGAACACGCTCGACCGTCGGCCCCATCCGCAGCTCCGCCTCCCCGTACGACGCGGCGGTGTCGAGGTGGTTGATGCCGGCGTCCAGCGCCTGCGCCAGTGAGGCGTCAGCGGTCTCCTGCGTGACGTCGCCCAGCGCGGCGGCTCCGTACACCAGGACGCTCGTCTCGTGGCCGATGCGGCCTAGCCTGCGCTTCTCCATCTGCGGTTCCTCTCGGTCAGATCAGTTCGAACGTGACGACGGCAACTGCTGCGGCCTCGGGCAGCCCGGGGTAGTGGTAGCGAAGGGCGTCCCGCAGAGCGCCCGAGTCGGTGAAGTTCTCCGCCGTCGCGTCCTCGTCCGACAGATCGGCGAGCGCCACGTCGCGGATGTCGGTGATGACCGCATCGACCCAGACCGGGGGAGAGGACTCGAAGCGGAGTCTCGCCGACCCCAGCTCCACAGGATCCGCGTACCTCGTGGTCCTCGTCTTCGTCCCGTCAAGGACCCAGTCGAGATACCGAGGATCGAACGACACCACCTGCATGCATCCAACCTAGTCGCGCCCACCAGGCCCTGCTAAGAACGCCGCGGCCCCTGTCCCACGAGGGGTCAGGGGCCGGACGGTTGTCTTGGGGCGAGCGGATCAGCCGATCTTGTCCGTCTCGTCGTGGATCTTCAGCGCGACCTGCTTGAGCTTGTCAGAGTGGGCCTTCGCATGGTGGGCACAGAAGAGCAGTTCTCCACCGCTTTCGAACTTCACGCGCAGGTAAGCCTGCGCACCGCAGCGGTCGCAGCGGTCAGAAGCGGTCAGCGACTCGTCGTACAGGGTGGTGCTCACGGTGCCTCTCTTCCCCCAGCCGGGTGGTTCTCGGGCCTTGCTTCTTTCATATCCATCCTCGCACCAGCATCGTTACAGCCGATGTATCTGGAGAACGTACTCACGTTGCGAGTTTGTTCCAGTTTGCTTACAGACATTCTGGCAAACCTGAGTCTACCGCGCTCAACATTAGCTCGTCGGTGGACCCCGCCGAGGGCGTCGGGCCGCCGGGCGTGCCGCACAGGTTATGTCGGTGGGGCGCACTAGCCTCATCGGGTGAGCTCGGAACAGTCTTCTCGCGCGAGGGCACGCGCCCCTCAGTCGCTCGGCCACGACTACGAGGCGAGGCACCTGCTCGTCCTCGAGGGCCTTGAGGCTGTACGGAAGCGGCCCGCGATGTACATCGGGTCCACGGACACCAAGGGCCTGATGCACTGCCTGTGGGAGATCATCGACAACTCCGTAGACGAGGCGCTCGCGGGCTCTGGCGACAAGATCGAAGTCGAGCTGCGTCACGACGGGTCGATCTTCGTCTCCGACCACGCGCGTGGCATCCCAGTGGACACCCATCCCGGCACGGGGCTGTCCGGCGTCGAGGTCGTCTTCACGAAGCTCCATGGCGGCGGCAAGTTCGGGGGTGGCGCGTACAGCGCCACCGGCGGTCTGCACGGTGTCGGCGCATCCGTCGTGAACGCTTTGTCGAGCCGTCTCGACGTCGAGGTCGACCGCGGCGGGTCGACGTACGCGATGAGCTTCCGGCGCGGCACTCCCGGCATCTTCGACGGCGACGGGCCTACCGCGACGTTCGCACCCCGGTCCGAGCTCCGCAAGGTCGGCAAGGTCGGCAAGCTGGTCACGGGCACCAGGGTGAGGTACTGGCCGGACCGTCAGATCTTCCTGCCCGACGCCCAGCTGGCCTGGGAGTCGCTGCTGAACCGCGCTCGCCAGACGAGCTTCTTGATTCCGGGTCTGCAGATCTCGGCCACCGACGCCCACGGGCCACAGGCGGTCAACGAGATGTTCAAGCACGACGGGGGCATCGGTGAGTTCTGCGACTTCCTGGCGCACGACGAGCCCGTCACCGGCATCGTCCGGCTGCAAGGGATCGACAGGTTCACCGAAACCGTACCGATGATGGACGACTCCGGTTCGATGACCCCGACGGATGTCGAACGTGAGCTCAGCGTCGACATCGCCTTGCGCTGGGGAAGCGGCTACGACACCGTGCTGCAGTCGTTCGTCAACATCATCGCCACGCCCAAGGGCGGCACCCACCAGCAGGGTTTCGAGCGGGGGTTGGTGAAGGCCTTCCTCAAGGGACTCGACAGCACGCGGATCATGAAGGCGGGGGAGGAGCTGCTCAAGGACGACATCCTCGAGGGCCTCACGGCCGTGGTGACCGTACGCCTGGCCGAGCCGCAGTTCGAGGGCCAGACCAAGGAGGTGCTCGGTACGCCGGCGGTGGCGCGGATCGTCGCCCGGATCGTCGAGACCGAGCTGGCCTCGTACCTCACCTCGACCAAGGCGGCAACCAAGGCCCAAGCGCGGGCCGTGATGGAGAAGGTCGTCAACGCCGCGCGTACGAGGGTCGCGGCGAGGAGCCACAAGGAAGCGCAACGCGCCAAGAACGCGCTCGAGTCGTCGAGCCTGCCGCCGAAGCTCGCCGACTGCCGTTCGAACGACCCGGACCGTACGGAGCTGTTCATCGTCGAGGGCGACTCGGCGATGGGAACGGCCAAGCTGGCGCGGACCTCTGAGATCCAGGCATTGCTGCCGATCCGGGGCAAGATCCTCAACGTGCAGCGCGCATCAGTCACGGACATGCTCAAGAACACCGAGTGCGCCTCGATCATCCAGGTCGTCGGAGCTGGCTCAGGTCGCACGTTCGACATCGACCAGGCGCGGTACGGGAAGATCATCTTCATGGCCGACGCCGACTCCGACGGCGCCCACATCCGATGCCTGCTGGCCACGCTGTTCTTCAAGTACATGCGGCCGATGGTCGAGGCGGGCCGCGTCTACACCGCCGTACCGCCGCTGCACCGCTTCGAGATCTCCAACCCGAAGAAGGGGCAGGAGAAGTACATCTACACGTACAGCGACGCCGAGTACCAGCGGAAGGCCGCCGAGCTCACCAAGCGGGGGATCGCGTTCAAGGAGCCACAGCGCTACAAGGGCCTCGGCGAGATGGATGCCGACCAGCTGGCCGACACGACGATGTCACCCAAGCACCGCACGTTGCGCCGCCTGACCGTTGACGACGCCGAGGCCGCGGCCCTGACCTTCGAGATGCTCATGGGCAACGACGTCGCCCCGCGCAAGGAGTTCATCATCGAGGGTGCGTACGCCCTCGACGCCGAGCGCATCGACGCCTGACCGGCCCGATCCCTAGCCAAGCCGGGCCGCGGTGGCGGTGACCGTGTCGTAGGACATGACGAAGCTGCCGCCGACCGCGTCGACGGCAGCGCCCAGCCCGTCGAGGAGCTGTTGCTGCAGCGCCGGAGGGTTCTGGGTGAAGCCGCCCGTGGTCGGCACGAGGTCGAGCCACTCGGCACGCGAGTACGGGAGTTCCCAGTGGAACAGCCATTCCTCCGGCTCGCCGAAAGCGCCCACTCGCCGCATCGCATCAGCCGCTCTCACGCTTCCCGCTCGATAGGTGTCCAAGGCGGGCCGGGCCCAAAAGGCACCGAACGGCGACTCCGGAAGCACGCGCCGGAACACCTCGGCGAACACCTCACGCAGGTCTTGTGGCGGGTCGAACGCGTTCCAGAAGACAGCCAGCCTGCCGTTCGGCCGCAGCACCCGGGCTGCCTTCTCGGCACCCGCCACAAGGTCCACCCAGTGCCAGGACTGAGCAGCGATGACGATGTCGTACGTGCGTCCGGCCGGGTCCCAGTCCTCGAAGGTCGCGATCTCCGTCGCGATACCGCTCTGGCGGGCGACCTCGGCCATGCGTGGGTCCGGATCGATGCCGAGCACAGTGCAGCCGGCTGACCGGAACTGGCGGGACGCGATGCCCGTGCCGCATCCGACGTCGAGCAGGTCGGGTCCAGGGCTGGTCACAAGGATGCGCTGCACCAGCTCGTCGGGGTACTCGGGCCGGGTCCGGTCGTACCGGCTCGCGTCGCTGCCGAAGCCTTCGGCTGCGGCTCGCTGCTCAAGTGACGAGCGACCAGCCGTGGGGGTGTCGTCCGGCCTGGGCGAATCGGATTCTGGCTGCGAAGCGACCATCTGCCCAGGCTAGTCGCGCGGCTCGAGCCGACCAGGCCGCTTGCCATGGGTGTGCCGCTCTGGATAGGACGGACGCGTGACACGTGACTTCAACGACCTGCTCGCTGCGAACCTCCGCTACGCCACGCAGGCGCCGCGCAACTTCGACGGCATCGCCCACGCGGGCATCGCCGTCGTGACCTGCATGGACTCTCGCCTGCAGCCGTTGGAGATGCTCGGGTTGTACGTGGGCGAGGCGAAGATCCTTCGTACCCCCGGTGGTCGGGTCACTCCCGACGCCCTGGTCGGCTGCATCCTCGGTGTGCACCTGCTGCACGTCGATCGCATCCTCGTCATCGCTCACACCCGATGCGCCATGGCCAGCGGGTCGGACGCGGAGATCCGGGAACGCATCCTGGCTGCGACCGGTACGGATCTCGGCGACCTGCAGATCGGCGCGACCGCCGACCAGGAACCGGCGCTGGCGGCCGACGTTGAGCTCCTGCGGACCCACCCTGCGCTCTCCGGCAAGGCGACGGTCGGCGGCTTCCTGTACGACGTCGACAGCGGCCTGCTGCGCTGGCTGGTCTGAGGCTCGCGGTCAGCTGAACGAGCGCGAGCCCAGGCCGTCGATGGGCTGTACGGCAGGGGTGCCGGAGCCGTCGCGGCGGGAGTCGGGTGTCGGGAGGGTGATCGGCGATCCGGAGGCGGCTGCGGCGACGGCGGGTGCCGGGCCGGCCCAGGCGCGCTGGAGGATGTCTTCTCCCTTGAGGAACCGGTGACAGCGGACGCCGCCTGTGGCGCGGCCCTTCGCGGGGTACTCGGACATCGCCGTGACCTTCACCGTGCCTGCGTCGGTGCCTGGCAGCGCCCTCGACGAGCCGGCCACTGTGACCACCTCGCTGTCATCGGGCTCGACGGCTCCGAAGAACACGACCCTCGCGCCCTTGACGAGGTTGATGCCAGCCATGCCTCCACCGGACCGGCCCTGAGGTCGTACCGCCGACGCGGGGAAGTGCAGCAACGACGCGTCCGACGAGATGAAGATGAGCTCGGCCGACTCGGACGTGAGCTCGACCGCACCCACCACCTGGTCGCCCTGGTCGAGCCGGATGAGGTCCCACGAGTCCTTGCCGATGATCTCCGGGTTCGTGCGCTTGACGACGCCGCGCTCGGTGCCCAGCGCCCAGATGCCCGTGGTGGCGTCAAGACGGGTCAGTGCGAGAACCCGTTCCCCGGTCTCGAGCGCCACGAGCTCGGCAACAGGAGACCCGCCCTGCAGGTGCGGGGCGGTAGCGAGCAGCGGTACGGCGGGCAGGTCGATCGCGGCGATCCTGATGACGCGTCCGAGGCTGGTGATGAGTCCCGCGTCGCCGTGCGTCGTGGTACGGACGGTCGAGACGACGACATCATGGGCGGCCCGCGGGCCTCCGGATCCGGGCACCTCGTCCCCGTCGAGGCGTGCGAGCAGGCCGGTGGAGGAGAGCATGACGCGGCACGGGCCGTCGGGGACCTCCAGGGGGGCCGCCGTCGCAGCCGCCGCTGTCGTGGCGCCAGAGCCCGAGAGCAGAACCGTACGGCGCGGGGTGCCGAACGTCCGTGCGACGTCGTCGAGCTCGGTGACGACGACCTGCGCGAGTCGGTGGGGATCGTCGGCGATGGCTGCCAGCTCGGCGATCCGGGTGT
>JADGPB010000152.1 GCA_017882655.1 Propionibacteriales bacterium | reverse complement strand
TGAGGTGCGCCTCGTACAGGGCCTTGCGCATCGCGATGACCTGGCCGCGGGCGTCGGGGCTGACCATGTCGCGGGCGTCCGAGGTCGTACCGGCGCCTGCGAGCGTGCCGTAGATGTGTGCCCCGCGGGCTTGGGCGTGCTCGAGGGTCTCGATGACCAGGCACGCACCGCCTTCGCCGAGTACGAATCCGTCGTGATCGACATCGAATGGGCGCGACGCCTTGGTGGGTTCGTCATTGCGCTTGGACAGCGCCTGCATCTGGCCGAAGGCGGCCATCGGCAGGGGATGGATCACGGCCTCGGTGCCACCGACGAGGGCGATGTCAGCCCGCTCGAGGCGGATGAGGTCGAAGGCTAGAGCGATCGCCTCGTTGGACGAGGCGCACGCGGACACCGGGGCGTGGACGCCGGCTCGGGCGCCGATGCGCAGGCTGACGTTGGCGGCGGGCGCGTTGGCCATGAGCATGGGGATGGTGAGGGGGGAGACCCGACGCGCGCCCTTCTCCTTCTGGACGTCCCAGTTGCCGAGCAGCGAGTGAAGACCGCCGATGCCGGTGCCGAGCGAGACGAGCAGACGGTCGGGATCCACGGTGGACTCGTCGTCCAGACCGAGTCCGGCGTCGGCCCAGGCCTCGAGCGCGGCGACGATGGCGAACTGCGACGAGCGGTCGAGCTTCCGGGCTGCGACGCGGTCCATCACCGAGGAGGGGTCGACGGCTGCCTGCGCGGCGATCCGCGTCGACAGCTCCTGGGCCCATTCAGCCTCGATGACGCTGACGCCGCTGGTGCCGGCGAGAAGCGCCGACCACGTGGTGGGCAGGTCACCGCCGAGGGGAGTGCTTGCTCCAAGGCCGGTGATGACGACGGTGCGCATGAATGATCCTTCGCAGGGGTCGATCGGGTGATACGGGGTCGAGGGCTGCGGTGGCGACCGTGGGCCGCCACCGCAGGGTCAGGACTCAGGCCTGAGCGCGCTCGATGTAGGCGACGGCGTCGCCGACGGTACGGAGGTTCTTCGCGTCGTCATCGGGGATCGAGACGCTGAACTTGTCCTCGCAGGCGTAGATGATCTCGACCATCGACAGCGAGTCGACGTCGAGGTCCTCGGTGAACGACTTGTCGAGCTGCACGTCCTCGACCGCGACACCCGCGACGTCGTTGACGATCTCAGCGAGCTGCTCGCGGATCTCTTCGGTGGTGGCCATGTTTACCTCTCCTTGGTTGGTCTTCTGTGAATCAGAACTGGTGGGTTACGGAAGGACGACGACCTGGCCCGCGTACACGAGCCCCGCGCCGAAGCCGATGATCAGTGCGGTCTGTCCCGAGTGGGCCTCGCCGCTGGTGAGCAGCTCGTCCATCGCGATGGGGATGGACGATGCCGACGTGTTGCCGATGTGCTTGATGGAGCGGGCGACGACGACGTGCTCAGGCAACTTGAGGTGACGAAGCATCGAGTCGGTGATGCGGTTGTTCGCCTGGTGGGGGATGAATACGTCCAGCTGTTCCGGCTCGATGCCGGTCTGCTTGAGGATATCGAGAGCCGCGTCGGCGATGAACGTCGTGGCCCAGCGGAACACCGGCTTGCCGTCCATGTACACGGTCGGCATGCGGCCGGCGGGCACCGCGTCGCGGAAGTCCTCCGTCTGGGTGATGACGTCCGCCTGGGTGCCGTCAGAACCCCAGACGACCGGCCCGACACCTGGCGTGTCGCTGCCCACGACCACCGCAGCGCCCGCGCCATCGGCGAACAGGAACGCGGTGGAGCGATCCGACTTGTCGGTGAGGTCGCTCAGCCGCTCGGCGCCGACGATGAGGACGTTCGTGGCGGAGCCGGTACGGATCAGGGCGTCGGCCTGGGCGAGCGCGTAGCAGAACCCGGCACAGGCGGCGGAGATGTCGTAGGCGGCCGCATCCTTGAGCCCGAGCTCGGCCGCGAGGATGGGCGCGAGCGCCGGGGTGGCTTTGAGGTGCGTCACCGACGCCAAGATCACCGCGTCGATGTCGTCCGTCGACACCTTCGAGTGCTCGATGGCACGGCGAGAGGCCTCAGCGACCATGTACGAGAGGGGCTCGTCGTCGCTGGCCCAGCGCCGCTCGACGATGCCGGTGCGCTGCTGGATCCACTCGTCGCTCGAGTCGATCATCGTGCACATCTCTGCGTTCGTCACGATGCGGCGCGGCAGGTAGGAGCCGACACCGGCGATCCTCGAGCCGGCGCGTCCGGCCCGGATGGTGAGGGGAGCGGTCACGCGAGGTCCTCCTGGACAGTGTTTGCGGACGGGTGCAGACGAAGCAGCGGCTGGCCGGGAGACACGGGGTCGTCGTCCTCGACGAGCCACTCCAGGACGACGCCTCCGTACTGCGCCGCGACCGGGATCTCGTCGCGGCGGTTCTTGACCGCGCCGATGGTGGTGTGCGCGGAGAGCGTGTCGTCCACGCTGATCGAGGCGTTACGGGAGAAGCGGCCCTTACCGGGGGACACCACGAGCCGCCAGCTCGGGGTCGTCGACAGGTCGTAGTGGGACGCATCGGCGTGGCGGTCGACGAAGTCACGGGCCTCGTCGAGCTGGTCGGGCGTGTTGAGGCTGAAGAGCTCGACGCCCTTGAGGTTGCGCTTGGCGATGCCGGTCAGGGTTCCGGCCGGCGGCAGCTCGAGCAGCCCGGTCACTCCGAGCTCGGCCATCGTCGCCATGCAGAGGTCCCAGCGGACAGGGGTCGCGATCTGGCGGACGATCCGCTGGAGGTACTCCGCGCCGCTCTGGACCACCTGGCCGTCGGCGTTCGAGAGCAGCCGGGTGCGCGGGTCCTTGGTGGAGACTGCCTTGACCAGCGACTGCATCTGCGAGACGGCCGGCTCCATATGGACGGTATGGAAGGCGCCCGCGACGCTGAGGGGCACGATGCGCGTCCTGTGCGGCGGGTTGGCTGCGAGCTCGGCCAGCTGCTCGGCGGTGCCGCCCGCGACGACCTGACCGGAGCCGTTGTCGTTTGCCACGGTGAGGCCGTACTTCTCGATGGCAGCCATGACTTCGTCGCGATCTCCGCCGATGACGGCCGACATCGAGGTGGGCCACGCGGCGCTCGCTGCGGCCATCGCCTTGCCGCGCTCGCGGACCAGCACCATGGCGGCCTCGACGCTGATGACGTTGGTGCCCGCCGCGGCGGTGATCTCGCCGACGCTGTGTCCCGCGACGACACCGACCTTGCGGAACGCCTCGGACGGTGATGGCAAGAGCTCGAGGACGGCGGTGAGCCCGGCGGCGACGAGGAGTGGCTGAGCCACGGCCGTGTCGCGGATCGTCTCCGCGTCGGCCTCGGTGCCGTAATGGGCCAGGTCGAGTCCGGACACTGCGGACAGCCAGGCGAGACGGGTGGCGAACGTGGGGAGTTCAAGCCACGGAGCGAGGAATCCGGGGGTCTGGGCGCCTTGGCCCGGGGCGACTATTGCGAGCACGGGATCATCGTTTCGTGAATATGCGGCAAACTGAGTACCGGACACGACGAACTTCTCCGGCGTGTCGTTGTAGGAATACTACAAACGAGGCCCTCGCGACGCTTCAGGAAGCGAAGAGCCGGCCGACGGTGACCGCGAGCCGCAGGACATAGGCGTCCCGTGGTGCCGTGGGGTTGTACCCACTGACCTCTTGGATCCGGCGGAGGCGATAGCGGACGGTGTTGGGGTGCACGAACAGCGCTCGAGCTGACGCTTCGATGGAACCACCATGGTCGAGGAAGGCGACGAGCGTGGCGAGCAGCTCGCCGCCGGACTGCTCGAGAGGCTGGTAGATGTCGTGCGCCAGCGCGCGGCGCGCGTGGCCGTCGCCGGCGAGCGCACGTTCTGGAAGCAGGTCGACCGCGGAGACCGGACGTGGCGCCTCAGGCCACGCGGCAGCGCTCCGGATGCCGGAGAACGCTGCTCGCGCCGAGAGTCCCGCGTCCACCAGCTGCTCGACCACGGGGCCGACGACGATCGGGGCGTCCCCGAAGAAGCCCTGCAGGCGCCCGACCACGGCCACCGGGCCCTCTCCGTCGACGAGGGTCGCACCGCCAAGTACGACGACGAGGCGTTCGCCCTGCGTGGCGACCAACGCGTCAAGCCCAGCGCGGGTCGCCGCCTTGCGGAGCTGTTCAACTGCCGACTCGGACCCCTCGGGGGCGAGGCCCACGGCAACGACGACCGCATCCGGCGAGTGCCAGCCGAGCGTCGAGGCGCGCGACACGAGGTTCTCGTCGGCCTCGCCGCGCACCACTGCATCGACGACCAGGCTCTCGAGCCGTGCGTCCCAGGCGCCTCGCGTCTCGGCGGCCGTCGCGTACAGCTCCGCCGCAGCGAAGGCGACCTCTCGGCTGAAGAACACGATCGCCGCCGAGAGCACGGCGCGGTCACCGCGAGGCATCTGGGCGACGGTCTGCTCGACGACCTCGACGGTCGTACGGACCAGCTCGACGGTCTGCTTGAGCGAGATCCGGCGCATCACCGAGCGCGGGGCGGCGTCGAAGAGCCCAGACGGCGATACGGGCTCTTCGCCCTCGTCGGCCAGCCAGTCGACGAACAGGTCGATTCCAGCGCGGGCGACGATGCCGATCCAGGAGCGGTGCTCGGCCTCCATCTCGCCGAACCAGGAGTGCCGGGCGTCCATCTCGGCGAGCACCGCCGTGGTCATCACCGCGGACTGTGCCGACAGGCGCCGCACGATCGCAGTTCGGGAGCGCGACGAAGGGATGAGCGTCCGTCCGCTCACCCTGACCGATCCTGTCGGAGCGCCCTTCGCCATGGGCCACAGCGTAGGGTGAAAACCGTGTCGAGTGATCGTGTCCCAGCCTCGCCTGCAGCGGCGCTCCGCGAGATCTCGTACTGGCTAGATCGGTCACGAAGCGACTCGCGCCGGTCCATGGCCTTCCGTACGGCGGCACGCATCCTCGACGACATGCCTCCTGAGGAGTACGCCTCACGCGGCGAGGACTCACGCTGGGCGGACGTGCCCGGCATCGGGCCCAGCTCCGCCGGGGTCATCCAGGCGACCCTGGCTGGTCGCGTCCCCGACTACCTCAAGAAGGTACGGGCTGCGGCCCGGCCCCTCACGACGTCCGGGCGCGAACTACGTAGTCAGCTGCGCGGGGATCTCCACTGCCACACCGACGAGTCGGACGGCAGCGCACCGTTGGAGGAGATGGTCGCCACGGCGGCGATGCTCGGCCACGAGTACCTGCTCATCACCGACCACTCACCGCGGCTCACCGTGGCGCACGGGTTGTCCGCGGAACGGCTCGCTGATCAGGGCCTGCGGATCGATGCCGTGAACGAGGCCTCGCCCGTACATGTCCTGAAGGGAATCGAGGTCGACATCCTCGACACCGGCGCGCTCGACCAGTCGCCGGCTGCGCTGGCCGGCCTCGACCTCGTCGTCGCGAGCGTGCACTCCAAGCTCAGCCAGGATTCCGAGTCGATGACCCACCGGATGATCGCCGCGATCGCGAATCCCCGTACGAACGTGCTCGGGCACTGCACCGGACGCCTCGTGGAGGGGGAGCGAGGACTTCGCAACGAGTCCAGGTTCGACGCCGAGGTCGTGTTCGAGGCGTGCCGGCAGTTCGGCGTCGCCGTCGAGATCAACTCGCGTCCCGAACGGCGAGACCCTCCCGGCCGACTTCTGGAACTGGCAAGGAATATCGGCTGCCTGTTCAGTATTGACACGGACGCGCATGCCCCAGGCCAGCTCGAGTTCCTCGACTACGGATGCGAGCGGGCACAAACCATGGGGATCCCGGCCGAACGCATCGTGAACACCTGGTCGCTGGAGAAGCTGATGGCATGGTCGAAGACGTGATGAGCGTCGTCCGGCTTGCCGTCACGGGCTACGGCTCAGGCGCAGGACATGACAAGATTGCCCACAGCGACAGTGCAACGAAAGGTAACTCGTGATCCCACGTGACGAGGGCGGCCCCGTACTCAACGGACTGCCCACGAACCTTCCCGACACGGACCCCGACGAGACGGGCGAGTGGATCGAGAGCCTGGACGGCCTGATCGAGAAGGGTGGCCGGAACCGGGCCCGGTACGTGATGCTGCGCCTTCTGGACCGCGCACGCGAGAAGCAGATCGGCGTGCCGTCCCTGACCGCGACCGACTATGTGAACACGATCCCGAAGTCGATCGAGCCCGCCTACCCCGGCGACGAGGGTCTTGAGCGCGGATACCGCCGGCTCCTCCGCTGGAACTCGGCGATGATGGTGCACCGCGCACAGCGTCCGGGCGTCGGTGTCGGCGGCCACATCTCCACGTACGCCTCCTCGGCATC
>JADGPB010000151.1 GCA_017882655.1 Propionibacteriales bacterium | reverse complement strand
CCCCACGGGCGGGATCCGCCGGGCGGGGATCCGCCGGACCCGTGGGCTCGGTCGCCGGGAACAGGTGCACCATTGCCTCCAAAGTGAATGATGTGCGAATCGCAGCGTTTCGATCACCGAGCCCACCGCGCCGGCGATCGCCGCCGACCGCGGGGAGAGCGGCACCCGCAGATGTCGAAGCGTTTGCGCTTCCCGGCGGCACTAGGCTAGGAACAGAACAGAACAGAACCGACCGCCGACGCGGACGGCGGGCGAGGGCCGACCCGCTGCACCGGACAACCAGTACAGGAGCGTGAGTTGGCAACCATCGACGACGTCGCACGAGCGTCGGGGGTGTCGGCGTCGACCGTCTCCTACGTCCTGTCCGGGAAGCGTCCCATCTCCGCGCCGACCCGGCTGCGGGTCGAGCGCAGCATCCGCAAGCTCGGCTACCGCCCGCACGCCGGCGCGCGGGCGTTGGCCTCGAGCCAAACCAACGTGCTCGCGCTGATGGCGCCGCTGCGCGCCGGCGTCAATGTCAGCGTCATCATGCAGTTCGTCGCGGGGGTCGTCACGACCGCGCGGAAGTTCGACTTCGACGTGCTGCTCCTCACGCAGGACGACGCGACCGGCCTCGAGCGGGTCTCCGACGGCTCGATGGTGGACGCCCTGATCATGATGGACATCGAGGCGGACGACCCCCGGGTGCCCGTGCTCGCCGGCCTGCGCCAGCCCGGCGTCCTGATCGGCCTGCCGCGAGACAGCGTGGGGCTGTCCTGCGTCGACCTCGACTTCGACGCGGCCGGCCGGACCGCCGTGCGGCACCTCGCCCAGCTGGGCCACCGCCAGGTCGCCCTCGTCGGCTCGCCGCGCGCGGTCATCGAACGTCACACGTCCTACGCGGACCGGATGCTGCGCGGCTTCACCGAGCAGACCGCCGAGCTGGGCCTTGAGGGCGTCTACGAGCCGTGCGAGTCCTCGCACGCAGGCGCCGTCGCCGCGGTCGACCGGGTGCTCGCGCGGATGCCGGGCGTGACCGGGCTCGTCGTGCACAACGAGGTCGCGCTGCCCGGCGTGATCGCCACGCTGCGCGAGCGCGGGCGGAGCATCCCCGAGGACGTCTCCGTCGTCGCGGTCTGCCCCCAGGACATCGCGCTCGGGCAGCCGCTCCCGCTCACCTCGGTCGACATCCCGGCGGACGCCATCGGCCGGGTCGCCGTCGAGATGGCCATGGCCCGGGTCGCGGGCGAGCAGCCGACCGAGACCCGGCTCCTCGCGGCCGTCCTGACCGAGCGGCTCAGCACGGCTCCCCCGCGCTGAGCCACCGCCGGTCCCTCAGCGCCCCTCACCCCACCTGACTCGCGGGGCTACACCGGCTCAGCAGGTGCCGAACCGCGATAGGAGAACTGGGCGACCCGCACGACGCCAGCGGTGGCGAAGACGCCGGGAGCCATTGTTCTACGGCCAGAAGATCTCCGAGCCTGTCGAAACGCATCGACCGAGAGGTCGGATCGACGCGCTTGCGGTGCTCGAGCGGCACACGTCCTACGTCGACCGCACGCTCCGCGGCTTCCAGTCGCAGACGGCGGAGCTGAAGATCGAGGGCGCATACGAGCCGTGCGAGTCCTCGCTCGCCGGGGCGGTCGCCGCGGCGACCTCGGTCGACATTCCCGCCCACGCGATCGGTCGCGTGGTGGTCGAGATGGCGGTGGCCTGGGTCGGCGCGGCTGGCCCTTTCGCGACCACGACGTGTCCTCGCGCCGAGATCACATGAAGGTCAGCTCGGCCACCCGAGCGGCTCCCTCAATCTCCACCCGCAGGTCGATCGAGCCTCCCCGCCCGGTGGATGGCGCGAGCGACAAAAGGTCGAGGCTGATCCCCCGCCAGTCGTAGGGGTCTGCGACCGTCACCTCGGCCCAGTCCGTCAGCGCCTGCCAGCCGTCGTGCCCACTCGTTCGAGCGGTCAACCGCACCCGGGAGGCACGGTGGGCCGGCAGCCACCGCCGCGCCACCAGGAACCGGACGCCGCGAGACCCCTCGAGCATGATCCGGTCATACTGCGCCCAGCCTGTGTCGTGGGCCGGATGGACCTCGATACACGACCCCGCCGTTCGGTCACGGGCCGCGGTCACGAGTTGAGCGTAGGTGTGGAACGCGGCCGCGGGGAGGGTCACCGGCCGCCGCACCACCGGGCCGGGACCGGTGACCCTCAACTCCGTCGTCACGGCGGCGTCGGCCACGCTCGGTCCGCTGGCGATGACGTAGGTGCCCGCCTGGACCACGAAGGCCCCGGGGGTGGACCGAAGTGCGGATCCGCCTGGCTCGACGGCCGCGACGTCCCACACCGCCAACGCGCCAAGAGGGAGCGAAAGCCGCACCTCGCGCCGGGTGTGCGGAGCCACTTCGACGCGGGTCCACGCCAAGAGCCGACGGCGTGGTGCGCGGACGACAAGGTTCGCCGGGGCATGGGAGTAGACCGCCACCAACTCGTCGACCAGGCGGTCCCCGGTGTTCTCGATCGTGATGGTCGCCGTGACACCCGCGCCGGACGAGCCCTCGGCGGCCGACCGGGCGGGAGTGTGGCCAAGCGTCGGGTCGGGCGCAGCGGCGATGGGTGCGGCGAGGACGATGCTGCGGTAGCAGATCGTGGAGTAGCCGAGGCCGTGCCCGAGGCCGTAGAGCGGCTCAGCGCTGGCGTACCGGTAGGTCTGTCCACCGCGGCCTCCGGCGCCGGTGACGTCGTAGTCCAGCAAGTCGCCGGCGTCCTCAACGCGGCGCCACCACGTCTGCGGGAGGCGGCCGGACGGAGAGACGTCGCCAGCCAGGACGTCCACGACGCCGTGCCCGAGCTCCTGCCCCGCGTGCGAGGTCCACACCACCGCGCCGGCTTGAGAGGCCTCCTCCTCGACCGCGTAGGGGTAGCTGGACTCGATCACGAGAACGGGCCGGTCGTGGGCTGCGGCCGCGGCGCGCCAGGCTGTCAGGGCGGTCGGCGCAAGTGCGAGGTCGGGCCGGTCCTCGGTCTCGCGCCCCGCGATATGCGGTTCATTGCCCACGGCGACGATGACGGCGTCCGCACCGGCGCAGGCCCGCTCGACGTCGGCTCTCCCGCTGAGGAGGGTCTCCAGGGAGAACCGCTCGGCGGTCGCCTCGGTGCCGTCGGCGACGAGCAGGTGGCTGCCGTGCTGGACGCGGAGCCACCGACCGGTGCCGATGTGAAACAGCGAGACCGAATCGTCCGAGTGCGTGCGCAAGGAGTAGGTCTCCTGGACCACCCAGCCACCGATTCGATCGGCGTCGGCTCGCTGGATCCCGTTCTGCCCGCTCAGGTACGCGTTGGTGGCTGCACTGCGCAGGCTGAGGACGCCGTGGCCCCAGTCCGTGACGTCGAACTGCGTCGCGAGATCGGCGGCAACTGCCGTCGCCGTGACGGCGTCCCCGCTCGAAGTCACCGCGAGGTAGCGGTCGTGCGTGTGGCTGCGGAGCGCGATCCGGTCGGCGCCGGTCGCCACGCAGATCTGCGCGTTGGGGTATCGCTCGGCCAGTGCGTCCGCGATCGAGACGACGTAGGGCGGCGTGCCGGAGTACCAGTCGTGGACGACGTGCGCGGCGAACGGGCCGACGACCGCGACTCGCGCCGGATCCTTCAACGGCAGGACGGCTGCGTCGTTGGCCAGGAGCACCACGCCCCGAACGGAGGCCTCGCGAGCCAGCGCCCGGTGCTCGGGTGTGTCGAGCGCGTCGGCGGGCGTCTGGTAGGGGTCTTTCCCTGAGAGCTCCCCCGTGCGTTCCCGCAGCTCGAGAAGGCGTAGTACCGCACGGTCGACATCGGCCTCGCAGACGAGGCCCGCCTCGAGTGCTGCGGTGATCCGCTCGATCGTGAGACGTGGGTGGTCGCCGTTGTCCGTGAAGGAGTCGACTCCGGCGCGCAGGGCGGCCGCATGGGACGTGATGTGGTCGGGGAAGTACCGTTCCACGTCGACCAGGCTCGACGGGGCCTGGGCGTCCGAGACCACGGCGACCGATCCTGGTGCCCACGTCCGCAGCTCCCCGAGCAGCTCGGCCGCGACGTGGTTGGGTCGTCCGTTCACCAGGTTGTAGGACGGCATCACCGCCCCGACGACGCCTGCCGCCAGTGGACCCTGGAACGCGGGCAGCTCGTACTCCCGCAGCGCCTGAGGGGGCAGGTGGGAGCTGGTGGTGGAGCGATCGGTCTCATTGCCGTAGCCGAGGAAGTGCTTGAGGGTCGGAACAGTCAGCCAGATCTCAGGGTCTTCGCCACGCAACCCTCGACAGAACCCGGTGGCAAGCGAGGCGGTGAGGTCAGGGTCCTCGCTGTAGCCCTCCTCGTTGCGCCCCCACAGGGGGTGACGGAGCGTGTTGACGACCGGCGCCCACACATTGAGGCCCAGGGACGGGTCCTCGGCATGTTTCGCTCGCACCTCCGTCCCCACTGCCCTTCCCACGCGGGCGAGGAACTCCGGGTCCCAGGTGCTCGCGAGGCCGACGGCCTGCGGGAACACGGTGGCCACACCCGACCAGGACAGGCCGTGGAGGCACTCGGTCCCGGTCGTGAATGACCGCAGCCCGAGGCGGTCCACGGCCGGCGCATACTGATGGAGCAGGGTCACCTTCTCCTGCAAGGTCAGCTCGCTGAGCAGGCCGGCGGCCGTCGCTCCGGGTCGAGCGGCGACGGTGGTGGCGTGGTGGTCCATACGTCTCCTTGAGATGGTTCGGCGCGCGAAGCGCTTCGATCGACACCGATCGGCGCATGTGGGCCCTGGCACATGAGGGTAGAGACACTCCGGCAGAACGGCAACGTTGCCATTGCGACGATCTTGGCGTACCCTTCACATCGAAGCGCTTCGACGAACCCCGTCGACCGCACCTTGTTCCCGCACCGGGGTCCTCTCTGGTCCGTGGCAGGCACCACCGGTGGCAGCGACGCCCCCATGTTCCCGAAGGAGGACGGTCACGGCCGTGGTCGCACTGTTCTACGGCGTCTACCCATTTGTGCAGCGCCACTTCACCGAGGGCGTGATCTTCGGCGCGGTCAAGGGATGGGCACCAGTTCGCGCAGCGGGTCGTCACGTCCTTCCCCCGACGCCTCCCGAACCCGGCGCGGGCGTCCTCAACCTCGTGGAGGCACGATGAAGTTCACCGATGGGTACTGGCTCCTGCGTCCGGGAGTGGAACTGCTCGGCCCCCGGGACGTCGAGGACGTGGTCCGTGAGCGGGACGACGTGCTCGTGTTCGCGCCGACGGCTCCGATCGGCGCGCGCGGCGACACCCTCAACCTGCCGCTCGTCACGATCCGGCTGAGCTCTCCGATCCCCGACGTGATCGGTGTCCGGATCTCCCACCACCTGGGCGGGGTCGATCGTGGACCGCAGTTCGCACTGACCCGCACCGAGCACGACGTCTCGATCGACCTCCCCGAGGCGCTGGGCAAGGGTCCGGCGACGTACACGTCGGGCCGGCTGACGGCGCGGGTCGCCACGGACGGGCCCTGGGGCATGGAGTTCGTTTCCGACGACGGCCGCATCCTCACCTCCTCCACGAACCGCAGCATCGGCATCCTCAGCACCCCCGCCGGCCGCTTCGTGCGCGAGCAGCTCACGATGGGCGTGGCTGAGACGATCTACGGGCTTGGCGAACGGTTCGGGACGTTCGCCAAGAACGGTCAGACGGTCGACATCTGGAACGAGGACGGCGGCACCGCCTCCGAACAGGCCTACAAGAACGTCCCGTTCTACCTCTCCGACGCCGGGTATGGGCTGTTCGTGGCCCACCCCGAGCACGTCTCCTTCGAGATCGGCACGGAGGTCGTCTCGCGCGCCCAGTTCTCGGTGGCCGGCAGCGAGCTGCAGTACTACGTCGTGTACGGCGCGACCCCGAAGGAGATCCTCGAGCGCTACACCGCGCTCACCGGCCGCCCCGCGCGAGTGCCGGCCTGGACCTACGGACTGTGGCTGTCCACGTCGTTCACCACGAACTACGACGAGGAGACCGTCACCTCGTTCGTCACCGGCATGGCCGAGCGAGACCTGCCGCTGTCGGTGTTCCACTTCGACTGCTTCTGGATGCGCCAGTTCCACTGGAGCGACTTCCTGTGGGACCCCGGCATGTTCCCCGACCCCATCGGCATGCTCAGCCGTCTCAAGTCCAAGGGGTTGCGGATCTCGGTGTGGATCAACCCCTATATCGCGCAGCGCAGCCATCTGTTCTCGGAGGGAGCGGCGCTCGGATACCTCGTCCGCCGAGCCGACGGCAGCGTCTGGCAGTCGGACCAATGGCAGGCCGGAATGGCCTTCGTCGACTTCACCAACCCTGCGGCGGTGGCCT
>JADGPB010000150.1 GCA_017882655.1 Propionibacteriales bacterium | reverse complement strand
GGTCGCGCCCAGCTCGACGGTCAGGGGAAGGCCGTCGGACGTCAGGAACGCCACCATGGCGATCCCGTTGTCGAGCACGACGAAGCCGACCAGCTGGCCGACGGCGGCGTGCCGGGTGAGCAGGATCCAGAAGCCGATGAGCACCAGTGCGACGCCGGCGGGGATTGCTCGCGCTGCCGCGCCCTGATCGCCGCCGCGGAGCGGATCGCTGACGGCGTACGCGAACATCGTGAGCACGGTCGCTCCTAGCAGGCCGAGAGCGGGCCGCGTCGCAGAGTCACGTTCGACGAGGCGACCCGTCGACGTACGGCCGAGGGCCCAGGGGAGCAGCCCAGCCTTGACGAGCAGGACAACTCCGGCCACGACCAGCACTTGTACGTCTCCGTGGGAGATCCCGAGCGCCGCAACGAGCGTCGCCAGCGCGATCCCCTGGACCACGAGCAGTCGTACCGATCCTGCGGCCGAGCGGCGCCACGTCTGGAGCACCGCGGTGAGCAGGAGCGCCCCGACGGCGGTGGTGATAAGGCTTGATGTCAGTGAGCTGGTCATCGGATCCTCATCCCGCCAGGTACGACGCGGTCACGGCGAGGAACGCCAGCACGAACGACCCGGCGAGGAGCTCCGGCACCCGGAACAGCCTCACCTTGGCCATGAACACTTCAGCCGCGGCGATCAGACCGCCGGCGACGAGCAGCTTTGCGCACAGTGCCGCGACGGCGATCAGCAGCGCGAGCGGTTGAGCGGTGTCGGCCAGTCCCCACGGCAGCGCAAGGTTGACGACGAGTCCGAGCAGCGCGGTGAGCCTCAGCCACGAACCCAGCTCGAGCCACGCCAGGTCCCGTCCCGCGCTCTCCAGGACCATCCCTTCGTGGATCATCGTGAGCTCCAGGTGCGTCGACGGGTTGTCGACCGGTAGCCGGCCGGTCTCCGCCAGTACGACGACGACGAGCGCCACCACGGCGAGCAGCCCGGCGGGGGTCACGACCCGCGTCACGTCCGCTCCGCGCGCCAGCACGATCCGGCTGAGCGTCGAGCTCCCCACGGGGATCGACAGCGCGTAGACGCTCATGAGGACCGTGGGTTCGACAAGGGCCGCGATCATCATGTGGCGGCTTGAGCCCATGCCCCCGAAAGCCGTACCAGCATCGAGGCCGAGCAGCGCCAGCGCCACGGTCCCGATGAGCAGGAGGGAGACCACGACGAAGAGGTCGTTGGGGATCGACGGGAGGTACGCGGTGGTCACCAACGGCACGAGTGCGATGACCATCAGGCTCGAGACCAGCAGCACGAGGGGTGCCGCGATGAGCACGATGCTGGACCCATCCGCCCGCAGCGGCTCCTTGGCGAGGAGCTTGCGGACGTCCCGGTACGGCTGCAGCAGTCCGGCTCCGACGCGTCCCTCCATGCGTGCGCGAACCTGCCGCATGACGCCCACCAACAGTGGGGTGATGGCCGTGGCGACGAGCACCTGAAGGATGACGAGGAAGACGTCGATCATGGCAGCGTCACCACCACGAGGACCAGCACGAGTGCTGCGAACGAGAACCCGAGGTAGCGGTGGATGCTGCCGTTCTGGATGCGTCGTGCCTGGTCGCCGGCGATTCGGAGCCAGCGGGTGGCCGGGGCGTACCACCGATCCTCGACGATGTCGGTGAGCTCCTGGGCGAAGGCGACGCGGCTCTCCAGCACACGGTCGTCGCCGAGCTGTGAGACCTCCAGGGACCGTGAGGGCCGCAGGGCCTCGCCGAAGACGCGTACGAGCGGTTCCGCGTACGACGTCGCCGTGTACTCCATGCGCGGGGAGGTACGGACTCCGCCGCAGCCCCAGGCCAGGTCGGTCACTCGCCTCGGCACGCGGCGCCGGATGATCAGCACGAGGAGCCCGACCGGGAGGGCGAGCCCCAACGCCAGGATCCCGAGCGCGACCGGGTCGAGGACGCCGATCGTCACCAGCCGCAGCCCGCCCATCTCGCTCGACACGATGCCGGAGTAGCCGAGCACCGACGAGAGTGCTGTGGCGATCGGTCCCGCGGCGAGCCCCAGTCCCCACACCGCGAGCGCTCCGAGGACTTGGGCGACGCCCATCGCCGCGGTGCCGGGATGGGAGCTGAACTCCGGGGAGGGCGAGGCGGCGGCGTTCGAGCGCGGCCTCGCGAGGAACGCCATGCCGAACGCCTTGACGAACGTCAGTAGACCCAACCCGATGGTCAGAGCAAGGAGCCCGAGGGTGACCGGGAGCGCCAGGGCCAGCATCGTGTTCGCACGTCCGTCTCCGTGGACGACCGCCTGGAGCAACGTCCACTCGGCGACGAAACCACTGGTGATGGGAAGCGCCGAGGCGCCCATTGCCGCGAGCCCGAACGTCCAGGCGGTCACGGGGTGAGTGCGGGCCAAGCCACCGAGTCGGTCGAGGTCTCGCTCGCCCGTCGCCTTGAGGATGGTGCCGGCGCCGAGGAACAGGACCGTCTTGAACGCGGCGTGACTCACGACGAGTAGGAGCGCCGCAACGAAGGCGATCGATGCGACCTCGGGTTGGCCGGCGTTCGAGAGGAGCATCCCGACGCCGACGGCGGTGACGGCGAGGCCGACGTTCTCGGTCGTCGAGTACGCGAGAAGTCGCTTGAGGTCGCTCGTGATGCTGGCCTGGAGGATGCCGTACGAACCGGAGAGGACACCCAGTGCCAGCACGAGGACGGCGAACGGCCGCGACACAGCCGGGAGCCATGAGGTGGTGAGCAGGATGATTCCGTACACGCCCATCTTCACCATCGCTGCGCTCATCACGGCCGAGACGTGGCTGGGCGCTTCAGGATGGGCGCGTGGTAGCCAGACGTGGAGCGGCACGAGACCGGCCTTGGTGGCGAAGCCGATGAGCAGCAGCAGGAACGCCGAGATGCCGGTGGGACCGGTGATCCCGGCTTCGGCGATCCGGGCGAACGTCGTGCTGTGGGCCTTGCTCGCCAACAAGGCGAAACCCGTAGCCAGAGTGAGGAAGCTCAGGTGGGTCATGACGGCGTACCAGGCCGCTGCGGGTCGTACGGCAGGGCGTTCGGCGTGGTCAGAGAGGACCAGCACGGTCGACGCGAGGGCCATCGTCTCCCAACCGAGGAGGAACGAGACGACGTCGCCGGCTGACGGCACGATGAGCATGCCGAGCAGGAAGAGGGCGAACGCCGACCATCCGGTACGGGAGGCGGCCGGGCCGTGCGCGTACCCGATCCCGTACAGCGCGGCGACCGCACCCACGGCGCCGACGACGATGCAGAAGACGCCGCCGAGTGGGGTGGGGGAGAGGACCAGGGGGTCGAGACCCAGGCCTCCGGGCACGGCGATGGGGATGAGCAGTGCGACTTTCGGGGGCGACGTGACGGCAGCGACGCCCGTGAAGATGCCGGCGATCCCGATGCCCATGCTCGCGCCGCCGGATGCGAGCGAGCGGTATCGGGAGGGGGCGAGGAGCGCCAGGACGAGCGCGATGCCGGTGAGCGTCAGCACCGTGACGAGGCCGCCGGCCGCAGTCATCGGCCGGTCACTTGGCGCAGGGCGGCGACGATCGCCGCGGGATGGGGTGGACACCCGGGCACGGTGATGTCCACGTCGACGATGTCGGACACCGAACCGGCGACACCGTACGCGCCGGCGAACAGCCCGCAGTCACGCGCGCAGTCGCCGATGGCGATCACCACGCGGGGCTGAGGGGTGGCTTCGACGGTACGGAGGAGCGGCTCGACCATGTTGTGGGTGACCACACCGGTCACGGCGAGCACGTCGGCGTGGCGGGGGCTGGCCACGAGGCGTGCCCCGTACCGCTCCACGTCGTAGACGCCTCCGAACGCGGCGCCGAGTTCGATCTCGCAGCCGTTGCACGACCCGGTGTCGACGTGGCGGACCTGGACGCTGCCGCGCAGCGAACTGGGGAGGTGGAGCGCCGGATCCTCAGGCGGTGCAGGCGGAGCCGGCTCCGCGAAGCGTCCGTTGCGTGCGATGAGTTTGAGCAGGCGGAGGGGGTTCACGCGTCCCTCGCCTCGTCAAGCTCTCGCAGGAGCTCATCGCGGGGACCGGCGAGCTGGCGCAGGAGAACGCGACCGGCCGTGAGCAGCTCCCGTACGTCGTCGACCAGAAGCGAGTAGACGACCTCGCCGCCCTCGCGGCGTTGCCGCACCAACCCTGTGCGACGGAGGACCGCCAGCTGTTGGCTCAGGGCGCTGGGCTCGATCGCGATGTCCGCGAGGAGCTCGTGGACCGCGTGGTCCTTCTCGCTGAGCAGCTCGAGCACTCGGATGCGTACGGGATGGCCGAGCGTACGGAACAGCTCGGCCTTGGCCTCGTACAGCGGGACGGTCACGCCTCACCCTTCAGGACTCGCACAGTTGCGGATGTGAAAACTCCCGCAAGTATAGACCAGGCGTTCGCTCTCCTACCCCGCTCCCCAAGCCATGGCACCGCTCCACAAGGCTCCGATGGCTTGGGAAGCGGTCGGTGGGTTGGGGAGCGAGGTCAGGTGGGTTGGGGAGCGACGCAGCCGGCGAGCTCCGCCGTTGTGAGAGCTCTCATCAATGGCTGCGGCGCACCGGGTCACGCTGCGGCACATGGCACGGCCACGAACCCGTACGCGGCATGATGTGGCCCACGGCGGGGTCGCCGTATCTCTACCGGAGGAAGCCGAATGCGTCTCGCCGCCAACCAGTTCACGTTCACGCTGCCCGCGTGGGTCGACGACCTGCTCGCCGACGTACCGGAGGTGATCCCGACGCGGGAGGAGCGGATGCAGCTCGTCCACCGGTTGGCTGACAGGAACTGGCGCGAAGGGAACGGCGGACCGTTCGCGGCGCTGGTGGCCGAGAGTGCCACCGGAAGGATCGTCTCTGTCGGCGTGAACGTCGTCCTCACCAGCGGCGTCTCGTCCGGACACGCGGAGGTCACCGCCTTGGGAACGGCTCAGAAGGCTGTGGGCTCTTGGGACCTCGGTGGTGCGGGGCTTCCCGACCACGAGCTCGTCGTCAACTGGCGTCCTTGCGCCCAGTGCTACGGCGCCACGATGTGGTCCGGGGTTCGCACGATGGTCGTGGCCGGCTCGGGTCCCGAGCTCGAGGAGATCACGACGTTCGACGAAGGACCTGTACGCGACGACTGGGCGGAGCAGTTCGAGGCCCGCGGGATCCACGTCATCCACGACGTCGAGAAGGAAGGCGCCCTGGCCGTCTTCCGCGCGTACCGCGAGGCGGTCGACGCGGGCGGGGTCAACGTCTACAACGCGCGGCAGGGCTGAATCGCTGCTGCAGGAATACGTCCAGGAGCGCGACAACCGCCATGATGCCGAAGCCCAAGGCTGTCGAGGCCAGGACGTCGGTGAGCCAGTGGTCCGCCAGGTAGAGCCTGCTGATCGCCATGGTCGCCGTCACAGCGAGTGCGATCGCGAGTCCGAGCAAAGCCCCGAACGGTCCACGTCGCGCTCGCCACCACAGGTACGCCAGGGCGAGAGCAAAGGCTGCCGCCCCGATCGTGTGGCCGGAGGGGAACGAGAAGCTGCGCTCGACGGGACCGAGAACGAGCTCAGCAGGCGGCCGTGGACGCATGACGGCCTGCTTCATGACGCGCGAGATCGTGTCGGCGCTGACAAGGGCAAACGCGAGAAGAAGAGCGTCGATCCAGCGGCGCCGTACTGCGAGGACCACCACCGCGAGAAGGGCCAGGGTCCAGTAGAAGACACCTGTGCCGAACCCGGAGACGGCCGTCAGCACCGTCGTGGCGCCAGGTTCACGCTGGGCCACGATCCACCTGAGCGTCGGGCCGTCCCACACCGACGGGCCACTGCCTCTCCGGACACATTCGAGTAGCCACGTGGTGATAGCCACGCTCAGCGCCAGAACCGCCGCGGCCGCGCCCGTGCGGACGCGCCATGGGTGTACGGACTGAGGCACTACATCGAGCGAGGCCATGCGTGTCCTTGAGGTACGGGTTCGACTCGGGATCGCGCGTCGACCACTACTTCGTAGCGCACGAAGAGCCAGCACGCTAGGAGCCGTCGTACGACCGTTGACAACAGAAGTGAGCCGATAGGACGCGCCCACCGCTCACCCTTCAGCAACCTTGGCCAACCCATCCAGCAACAGGCCCAGCGTGAACTCGAACTCGTTCTGGCTGTCACACCACCCGAGGGGATCCTCGTCGTTGTCGTGGACCTCGGAGGCGACCATCGCGGTCAGGTGGGGCAGGACGGCGGCCATGGCGGCGAGGTCGGCTTCGGCGGCCTCCTCGTCCATGGTGCCGCCTTCGGAGTCGGGGCTGAACAGCTCCTGGGTGAAGCCGAGGACCATGGTGCCGAGGGCGTGGATG
>JADGPB010000149.1 GCA_017882655.1 Propionibacteriales bacterium | reverse complement strand
ACTTCCTCCACGTCCGCTCGCAGGAGCCGAACGCGACGCCGCTGATCATGACCCACGGCTGGCCCGGCTCCGTCCTCGAGTTCCGCAAGGTCATCGGCCCGCTCACCGACCCGGCTGCATACGGGCTGGACCCGGCGCAGGCCTTCCACCTGGTCATCCCCGTGCTGCCCGGGTTCGGGTTCTCGCAGAAACCCACTGAGACCGGGTGGGCCCCGCCGCGAATCGCCAAGGCATGGATCGCGCTGATGGGCCAGCTCGGATATGTGCGCTGGGGCGCGCAGGGCGGCGACCTCGGCTGCGCCGTCACGGATGAGATCGCAAAGCTGAAGCCCGCGGGCCTGATCGGCACGCACCTGAACTTCGCGATGTTCCCGCCCACCACGGAGGAGGTCCAGAACGCGAGCCCGGAGGAGAAGGCGGCGCTCGCGGACGCGAAGTACTTCTGGGACAACCTCTCCGGCTATGCCAAAGAGCAATCGACCCGGCCGCAGACCATCGGCTACTCCCTCGCCGACTCGCCCGTGGGGCAGGCCGCCTGGATCTACGCGATGTTCCAGGACACCTGCGGCACCCCCGGCGACGCCGAAGGATCCTTCACGCTCGACGAGATGCTCGACGACATCATGCTGTACTGGCTGCCGAACTCGGGCGCATCCGCAGCGCGGATGTACTGGGAGATGGACCAGTCCGGCTGGTCATCACCGGCCACCATCGAGAACCCGATCAGCATCCCGGTCGGCTTCACCATGCCTCCCAAGGAAGCAGTCCGCAAGTCGCGCCGCCAGCTGGACCGTCGCTACTCCAACATCATCTTCTTCAACGAGCCGGCCGCCGGCGGTCACTTCTTCGCCCTCGAACAACCCGACACCCTCGTCGCCGACATCCGCGCCACATTCGCGCAGCTCGCCTGACAGCCCGCCAGCTCCTCAAGGAACACATATTCGTGGATGGGAACTTGTGAAGCAGTTCCATGCCGCCAGTCCTTGCGGTAGAGGCGCTCTCGACCGGACGTCGCAGCGCGGACGGCCGAAATTCTGCCTCAGCGACTTACGCTCGGCACCCGGTTGGGACCTCGCGCAGGCTCCAAGCGGCGGTTCTCTGGGTACTAAGGGGGCCATTACCGTCATCGGCAGATCCGCGCCTCGACATGGCGCGCAGGGAAACGCGCTGTCATCGGCAATTGCGGATGGCCCGTACATGTCCGCTGACGTCAGCGGAAGGTGATCAGCGCGATCGCGGCGTAGTGGCAGCCGGCGGCGAGCACCGTGCAGGTGTGGAAGATCTCGTGGAACCCGAACCACTTCGGCCACGGGTTCGGGCGCTTGAGCGCGTACACGACGGCGCCGCCCGTGTAGATCAGGCCGCCGGCCCCGATGAGGCCGATCACGAGAGGGCCCCCGGCCGCCCAGAGCGGGACGATCCATGCCACGGCGGCCCACCCCATCCCGATGTAGAGCACCGTGTACAGCCACCGCGGGGCGCCGAGCCACACGATCCGGAACAGCACGCCGAGGATCGCCTCGGCCCAGATCAGGGTCAGCAGGAGAACGCGCGATGTACCGGTCAGCAGGAGGAGCGCGAGCGGCGTGTACGTGGCGGCGATGAACACGTAGATGTTCGAGTGGTCCATCCGCCGCAGGATCGCCGCGCCGGTCTTGCCCCAGCCGAACCGGTGATACGTGGCGCTGGTGCCGAACAGCAGCAGCGACGCCGCCAGGTACACCGCGCCGCCGACCCGGCCCAGAGTCGTCGTGGCGAACACGATGAGCAGGATGCCGCCCACCAACGACAGGGGTACGGCGCTGGCGTGAAGCCATCCGCGCAGCTTCGGTTTGATGTCGGCGCTGAGGTCCTTGGCGACCTCCTTCACCGTGTGATCCGTGGGTGTCTTGGGTGCCATGAGCGCCTCCTAGGCCACAGTGCGACCGTAAGTTACGGTTCCGTAGGTTCAGCATACTCGGCTGGCCTTCCAAGACCCCACATGGAATTGGGGCCTATCGTGTTGCCGTGGCTCAACGGGAGGGTTTCCGCGATTGGCTCGACCGGTTGCACCCGGCGGGCCTCCTCTACAGCACGTACGAGCAGCGGCTGATCGCCGAGCTCGACAAGGCACGTCTCCCCAAGCACGTGGCCGTCCTCGCGGACGGCAACAGGCGCTGGGCTCGGCTGAACGCGCCGGGGGAGACGCTGATCGCGGGCTACCGCGCCGGCGCCGCCAAGCTCAAGGAGTTCGTGAACTGGTGCGACGAGGTCGGCCTCGGTTTCGTGACGCTGTGGGTGCTCTCGACCGAGAACCTGAGCCGCGCCGACGACGAGGAGTTCCAACCCCTCCTCGACGTCATCGCCACCCTCGTCGAGCAGCTGTCGGAGACGAAGCGCTGGCAGATCCGTACGGTCGGAGCGCTCGACCTGCTCCCTGACGACATCGCGGATCGGATGCGCACCGCGTGCGCGCGCGCCGAGGCGAACACGGGGATGATCGTGAACATCGCCGTCTCGTACGGCGGTCGCCACGAGATCCGTGACGCGTTGCGATCGCTGCTCGCCGAGGAGTCGGAGAAGGGGTCGACGCTCGCCGAGCTCGCCGAGACGCTCGAGATCGAGCACATCGCCGACCACCTGTACACCGCGGGTCAGCCCGATCCGGATCTCATCATCCGCACGTCCGGGGAGCAGCGGCTGTCCGGCTTCTTGATGTGGCAGTCGGTCCACTCCGAGTACTACTTCTGCGAGGCGCTGTGGCCCGACTTCCGCCGCGTCGACTTCCTCAGAGCGCTACGGGCGTACGGGCAGCGAGAGCGTCGTTTCGGTCGCTGACGCTGCGCTGCCACACGTGCCAGAGCAGCGCCGCCAGCACGAACGGAGCGAGCTGTACGTCGACGACGAGGGCGATCACGCTCGCGTACGGCAAGAGGAACATCAGCACGAGCAGCGGCTTCTCGCCGCGCCGGAACCCCTTCGCCACCCCGGTCGCGACCAGCCAGCAGAGCGGCAGGGCGAGCCACGTGAGGTCGTACATCGCGTAGTACGGCGTGGCGAGGAACGTCGCGAGCACAAGGGCTGATCCCGGAAGGGCGACGGAGCCCACACCCTTGGCCAGCGGCCGCCACAGCCGGTACACGACGACCGCCGCGAGCACGGAGATCGCGCCCTGGACGATCCAGGCCAGCACGTTCGGGGCGCCGAGGGAGAGCAGCCAGGGGTACGGGGCCGGGAACATCCACACCGGCAGGTGCTTCAGCTCGATCGCCGTCGCCACCCAAGACATCGAGTCGCGCCACGCGACCAGAGTGCCCCAGCCGAGGATCGCGGCCGGTACCAGCGTGACCGTGATGGCGGTCACCGCGGCAGCCAGGATCGTGCGCCAGGCGCGGGCGGCGAGCAGGGCGACGGGGAACAGCAGCGCGAGGTGCGGCTTGATCGCCAGTAGGCCGATGCAGACGCCCGCCCACACGGGATGCTTGCGCAAGAGTCCGAGGCCGAGCGCCCCCAGCGCTGCCGTGAGGAACTGGTTCTGCCCCTGCCCGAGACCGAGCCACAGACCGGGGAACGCCGCGATCAGCCACCATGACGTGCGGTCGCGGACGTTCTGCCGCAGCCCCGCCAGGTACGCGCCGAGCGTCGCGACGGTCCACGTGACGTACGCGGCGATGTACGGCATCAGCCCGAAGCCGAGGACGAGCAGGAGGAACGACGGCGGGTACACCCAGGCGTACATGCCTTCCAGCTGCGGCCAGATGGCGTGCTGGAACTGGGTCATTCCCACGAGGTCGTACGCGTCTGTCGCCGGGCGCTGCAGCGTCATCCGCGCGGCGAACCAGAACGCGGCGAAGTCGTTGCCCAGCGGCATGTTGCGCGGGTCGAACAGCCCCTTGTACGTGGTGAGCCACACCAGCCCGACGAGGGCCTGGACGGCGATCGCCGCCAGGCTCCAGCGCGCGAGCCGGGAGGGTCTCACGCGATGTGCGCCAGCACGAGCTCGAGCACGGCCGCTTCGAGGACGGGTTCGAGGTGCAGCTCCAGGACGTCGCGGGAGACCGCGCCGCCGGCTCGGCCATGCTGTACGGCCGCGACGACGGCGTCCTTGGCGGCGAACGGCACCTGGGCGCGGTCGACGAGCTCGTACACCCTGCGCGCCACGTCGTTGTCGCTCAGTGTGAGCGGTCCGCCGAACGTCACGGCGACCGCCTCGCCGGCAGGAACCTGGCCCAGATGGACCGTCAGGCTGGATGTCGCGGGGTCCCAGACCGAGTCGTGGCCGACCACGGTGGCCTGAGCGGCTCCGACGAGCGTCACGGTCCAGTCGCGGACTGCGGGGATGACGTCCAGTGCACCGATCGCGGGGCCGATGGACACGCGACCTGCGGCCCAGTCGAAGACGATGGGTGTGCGGGCGACGCGGGGATCCGCGGCGTCGTCGTCCTCGTAGAGGGTGAACGACCCGTCGGCACCGGCGTAGACCCGTACCTCGAGCGCGTCCGGGTTCTCCACGCGGAGGTTGTCGGGACCGGTCAGCGGCACGATGCCGCCCGCTTTGGCGAGCACCGGGTATGTGTCGAGCCCACGGTGCATCGTCACGTTGCGCCCACCGTCGTAGACGACACCGGTGTACGTGTCGATCCACGTCCCGTTGGGCAGCCGCGTCTCGACCGACCCGACACCGACGTCGCGTACGGCAGGGCTCGTGATCGGCGCAACGAGCAGCTCCGAGCCGAACCGGAACGAGGTCTTCGCGTGCAGGGACTCGATGACCGGCTCACCCCAGTACAGCGGCTCGACGAGCGGCCGGCCCTGGCTGTGGGCGCGCTCGTTCATCGTGTGCAGGTACGGCACCATCCGGTGGCGCAGCCTCAACGTGTCGCTCTGCACAGCCTCGGCGACCGCGTTGAACCGCCACGGCTCTTTGCTGCTGAAGGGGTTGAGCGTCGAGTGGAGACGGTTGATCGGCGAGAAGCAGCCGAGCTGGAGCCAGCGGGTCGCGAGCTCGTCGTCCTTGACGCCGAACATGTGCCCGCCGATGTCGTGGCTCCACCAGCCGTAGCCGATGTTGCTCGCGGTCGCCGTGAAGTACGGCTGGAACGCCAGCGAGTCCCAGCTGATGACCGTGTCGCCGGAGAAGCCGACGGGGTAGCGATGCGAGCCCGGACCTGCGTAGCGGGAGAACGTCAGAGGGCGCTTGCCGTCGCGGCCGGAGTCGAGGTAGTGGAGGTGGTTGAGCAGCCACAGGGGGTCGAGACCGGGCACGGTCGACCAGTGTCCCTGCTGCCAGTCGAGCCACCAGAAGTCGACGCCCTGGTCCTCCAGCGGGTGGTGGACGAGGTCGAAGTAGGCCTCCCGGAACGCGGGGTTGCACAGGTCGAACCGAACGGGCTGGCCGCTAGTTGGGTCGATGCCGACGTGCTCGGCCACGCGCTCGTACGACTCCTCGTGGCGCAGGATCCCGTCGGCCGGGTGCACGTTGAGTGACACCTTCAGGCCGTGCTCGTGAAGCCAGGCGAGGAATGCCGGAGGATCGGGGAAGAGGTCCGGGTTCCACGTGTAGCCGGTCCAGCCGCTGCCGATCGACGGGTCGATCTCCGTGACGTGCCAGTCCATGTCGATGACACCGACGCTGAACGGCAGGTCGGCCTTCTCGAACGCCGTGATGACGTCGGAGTACTCAGTGTCGGTGTAGGGGTGGAAGCGGCTCCACCAGTTGCCCAGGGCGAACCGGGGGAGCAACGGCTGGGGGCCGGTGAGCGCGTAGAAGTCCTTGATCGCAGCAGCGAAGTCGCGCCCGTACGCGAACACGTACACGTCGATCGTGCCGTCGGGGCGCGGGACGAACCAGCCGCCTTCGTCGATGGTCAGTGAGACGCTGTCGTCGAGTGTGGTGATGCCGTGGACGGACGCGAGGCCTGGCTCGAGCGGTACGGCGCCGTCGGCCTCGTCGAGGGTCCGGGCAGTTCCGCCGAGGTTCGTGGGCAAGCCGAAAGAGGCCGCCTTCTCGCGCTCGCCGTAGCGCCAGATCGAGTGGTAGCTGGAGACGCCGAGCGCGTGCACGGTAAGACCGAACGCCGTGAACTCCTTGCCGTCGTAGTCGAGCTGGAGGAACGGGGTACGGATGTGCAGCGCGTCGCCGTCGCGGCGCAGCGTGAAGTCCGTGGCGGGGAACTGCCGGTTCCACACCACCTGCGTGGCGGCGTCGGTGAACTGCCCAGTGGGAGACCACTCGAGCCGTACCAGCCGGGGGGTCAGCATGCTGATCCGATAGTTCGGGCCCGTCACGATCGCGGACGGGTCGGTGGCAGGAGTGGTCTCGGGACGGAGATGCGGCGGCAATGTTGGCACGAACAAATA
>JADGPB010000148.1 GCA_017882655.1 Propionibacteriales bacterium | reverse complement strand
GGTCTCTGCCTCGCGGTCGATCCGGCGGACAGAGGCCGAGGCCGCGACGCTGCTGGAGCAGGCGGACTGCGAGCTGGGCGACGTGGTCGAGTACGCGCGACTCCGCGAGACCGTCCGATCCCTGGAAGCCGAGGCCGCGCGCGCCCGGAGGGCCGACGGCAATGCGGAGGCCCTCAGCGTGCTCCAGTCCTTGAGGCCGGGGGACATCATCTCTGTGCCTGCGGGACGGCATCGCGGGTGGGCCGCCGTGGTCGATCCCAAGGTTGCCGGTGCCGAAGGCCCCACGCCGCTGGTGATGACCGAGAACCGACAGCTCAAGTCCCTGTCCGTCGTCGACTTCCCGACCCCGCCCGTGGTCGCGGGGAGGGTCCGCGTTCCGAAACACTTCGACGCGAAGAGCGCGGCGGCGCGCCGGAACCTCGCGGCCGCGTTCCTCACCCGCCTCGGTGAGGTCGACCTCCCGGATCCGCGTCGCCGAGCCCGTGCCGACGACGAGGTGATGGCCGAGGTCGACGTCGTCCGGTCGGCGATCCGGGCGCACCCGTGCCATCGCTGCCCCGACCGCGAGGACCACGCGCGACTGACCGAGCAGGCGATGCGACTGGAGCGGGAGGCCGTACTGGCCCGCCAACGATCCCAGGAACGGTCCAACACCATCGCGACCGCCTTCGACAAGGTCTGCGGAGTGCTGTCGTCATTGGGCTACCTCGATGAGCAGGGGGCCACGGTCACAGACCCCGGCCGGGTGCTCAAACGCATCTACGGTGAGCTGGACCTGGTGACGGCGCAGTGTGTTGTCGACGGTGTCTTCGACGGCCTGACCGCGCCCCAGCTCGCCGCCGTACTGTCCAGCCTCGTCTATCGGGCGCGTCCCATGGACGGCAGGCGGCCCGTGAGAATGCCTGATCGACACAGCGAAGCAGCACAGGTCAGGCTGCGCGCCATGTGGAGAGACGTCGCACTGGTCGAACGAGACCATCGCGTCGAGCGAGGACCGGAGCCCGATATCGGGTTCGCGGAGGCCGTGCACGCCTGGGCGAGCGGCGCCGACCTGGCGGACGTCCTCACCCTGTCGGGCCTGCCGGCCGGCGACGTGGTCCGGTGGGTGCGTCAAGTCATCGATGTGGCGGGGCAGGTGGCCGACGCCGCGGGGTCCGGGAAGCTGCGGGCGACGTGTCGCGAGGCTGTCGCCGGCATGCGCCGAGGCGTGGTGGACGTCACCGAGGAGTGACCGTCTGGTACGGAATTCCCTATTGCGGTAGGAACTCCGCCTCTTTTCGATGAGAGGCCTCTCACATTTCACCACGGCAGTGCAATTGGTGCTTCCAAACCTCGAGTGAACTCAAAGTGAGAGACGCCTCATGAATGCCGGCCGTCATTCGAGTTCGCTTTAGGGTGCGACGAAAGAGCCAATGAGGCTCAGTCGATCCGGGGGGATTGGACTCATATGAGGACTACTCGGTTTGTCCGTCGCTTCGCGGCCGCGGCCATCATGGTCGCATCCGCGGCGTTGCCCGCAGGCGTGGCACATTCCGCGGCCAGCAGCGAAGCTCCTGTCACTACTCAGGGCGCAGCACCGGCCGAGTGGGTCAGCTCGCAGCCGGTTGCCAACGATCTGGGCTTGCCGCCGAAGGGGACATCGATCCCCGTTGCCCCTGTGAGGCAGACTCCGTCCACGAACACCCTGACCCGTGATCCGGCGCCCTCAGCGACGCCGGCTGCCACTGCCGCGACGCAGACGAAGTCCACGACCACCAAGGCCACGACAACGACGAAGGTGACGTCCAAGTCGGTCTCGAACACCTCGACTACGACGAAGACCTCGACCGCTTCCACGCCTCAGGCGCCTGCGGCGGTGGCACCACCGGCCGCTCAAGGGTCCGTGACGGCGCGGCAGGATCTCGCCGCAGCGGTGGCCTCGGCCACCAACGCGCAGCGGGTGGCCGCCGGCCTCCAGCCCCTTGCGTACCGGTCCTGCAGCGTGCCGGCAGCCTGGGCGGTCCATATGGCGTCCGCGGGCAGCCTGACCCACAACAGCATGATGACCGTTCTCTCCTCATGCGGCGGTACGACGACGGCGGGCGAGAACATCGCGGCCGGCTACACCAGCGTGTCGGCAGTCACGTCAGGATGGATGAACTCTCCTGGGCACAAGGCGAACATTCTCAACGCCAACTTCAAGATCATCTCCGTGGGTGTCGCGCAGGCCGCGAACGGCACGTACTACTGGGTCGAGGACTTCACCGGCTAGTGCCGCCCTCCCTCAATATGCCTTCGACACGGTAGACATATTGAAATCCGGTACTCGGAGTGCTGGCATCTTCGTGAAGGTGAAATAGTCGTTCCATTCACGGCACAGCGTTCCCTCGGTGAGGGATGCCTCAGTCGCGCGCCGGAGCAGATCCACCGGGGATTCGTTGAACCGGAAGTTGTTGACCATGCCCTTGATCTCGCCGTTCTCGATGAGGTAGACGCCGTCACGGGTCAGGCCGGTCACGAGCAGCGAGGCGATGTCCACCTCGCGGATGTACCAGAGGCAGGTCAGCAGCAGACCGCGTGTAGTCGAGCGGATCATCTCCTCGAGCGTGACGCGCGAACCGGCGTCCAAGGTGAGGTTGTCACTCGGGAACGCGAACGCCTGCCCGGAGTCCATCGCTGCGGCACGGGTGTACGGGAGCTGGGCGAGCACGCCGTCGCGCAGCCAGTCGAGCTCTTCAGCCTCCGCGCCGTTGTCGTACACGGACGTCATCCCGGGGAGCGATCCCTCGACGATGGCGAACCCGGGCGCCGGCAGCGCGCCGGGACCGCTGGACAGCGTCATGGGCAGTGGCGACAGCGTCTCGCCGATCCTCGTCGTCCCAGGCTGCGCGCCGGCGAACACTGTCCGCCCTTGCTCGGCATCGCGGCCGCTCGCGGTCCAGTACGTGAGGATCATGAGATCGGCGACCGCGCTCGGCGGCAGGATCGTCTCGTACCGCCCGGCCGGCAGCTCGATCCGGTTCTCGCACCAGGCGAGCCTCTGCGTCACTTCGGCAGCGAGCGCGTCCGCGTCGACGTCCGCGAAGTCCGTCGTCGCCTGGCCCACCCACGCCGAGCCGATGCGGTCGGCATGCTTGGCGTTGAGCTCGACCTTGCCGGAGCTCATCACGGTACGGCGGCGGGCGCCGGCGCTGGTGGCGAGCCACACGGTGGAGACGTGGTGCTCGGCGTAGCCGAACATCTCGGTCCCCACTTCGCGGGACGCTGTGAGCGCCCGGCCGAGCCCCTGGGCGAACTCGGCGAAGACGTCGATGGTCGTCCCGACCGCCCCCTCGGTGTAGTCCGCGTCGACGACGGGCTCGGGCAGCGGCGCGCTGTCGTCGCTGGCGGGAGCCTCTCCGGCCGCCGCGCAGGCCTGACTCACGAGATGGAGCAGGTCGTCCTCGCCCGCGACCGGTCCGGACAGTACGCCCGCGTGACCCACTCCGTCCGTACGTCGGATCGCGATCACGGTCGCGGAGCGATGGTGCATCTGACCGTTGGTCGTGAGCATGTTGATGGCCCAGCGAAGGTTCGCCTCGGTCGACTCCCGCACGACGACGATGCACTCGTCGCTCGTCGCCGCGGCGAGCCCGGCCTCGATCCATTCGGTGATCATGCGTGATCTCCTTCGGCCTGTGTGTTGAGCACGTTGACGGAGCGGAACAGCGCGGCCGGAGCGCCGTGCGAGACGGGCGCGGACTGACCCGGCTGGCCCTTGCCGCAGTCGAGCGCGCCCATGAGCTTGTACGTGCTCGGGCCGCCGACGGCCTCCATCGAGCCCCAGAAGTCCGTCGTCGTGGCCTGGTACGCGACGTCGGCGACCTGGCCGGCGATCTCGCCGTTCTCGATCGCGTAGAAGCGCTGCCCGGTGAACTGGAAGTTGTACCGCTGCATGTCGATCGACCACGACTTGTCGCCGGTCACGTACAGCCCACGCTCGACCTTCCCGACGAGGTCGGACACCGTGATCTCGGACTGTGCGGGCTGGAGCGAGACGTTGGGCATCCGTTGCAGCGGGATGTGGCCGGAGGAGTCGGCGAACGCGCAGCCGTTCGACCGGCCGAGACCCTGTTCGTACGCCATCTGCCGGTTGAGCTGGTAGCCGACGTGGATGCCGTCCCGCACGATGTCGAAGGTCTGCGCCTCGACGCCCTCGTCGTCCCAGCCGCAGCTCGCGAGACCGTGCTCGGCGACCCTGTCACCCCTGACGGTCATGACCTCGCTGCCGTACTGCAGGCTCCCCAGCGTCTCGAGCCTCGCAAACGAGGTGCCGGCGTACGCCGCCTCGTAGCCGAGCGCACGGTCCAGCTCGGTGGCATGCGCCACGGACTCGTGGATCGTCAGCCACAGGTTCGTGGGCTCGATCACCAGGTCGTACCGCCCTGGCTCGATCGACGGCGCCGCCACCTGCTCGGCGAGCCAGGTCGGCAGCTGAGCCACCTCGGCGTCCAGGTCCCAGCCCTCTCCCAGCAGGTACTCCCAGCCTCGTCCGGCGGGCGGGTTCGTCGTGCGCATCGAGTGGTAGCCGTCGGACGTGGCCATGACCTCGAGCTGCGGGAGGACGCGGACGCGGCGCTGGACGGTGCGGCTTCCGGCCAGGTCCGCATAGAACTTGTGCTCGTCGATCATGTCGAGGCTCGCCGTGACGTGGTCGACGCCCGGCCCCGTCGCGCTGCGCGACAGCTGCACGAGTCGTTCGATCCGCTCGGCGTCGTCGACGTCGAACGGGTCGATCCGGAACGGCGAGACCCACTCGCCGACGTGTACGGGCTCGGGGGCCAGCTCGACTCGGCGTGACGTCAACGGTCGGCTGATCCTCGCCGCCGCGACGGCCTGGTCGGCGAGCACCGCTGCCGCATCGGCCGTGAGCGTGATGCCTGCGGCGAATCCCCATGACCCATCGTGGATCACCCGGACACCGATCCCGAGGTCCGTGGCGTCGCTGCTGCTCTCGAGCGCCTCGTCGCGAAGCCTGTGCTCACCGTGGTGGATCCGCGCGATCCGCACATCTGCATGGGTCGCGCCCAGAACCTTGGCGCGGCTGAGCGCCGCGTCGGCGAGCGCATCGAGGGGCAAAGACGTGAAGTGCGGGTCGAGTCCGGCAGCCATGGCCGCCAATCTAGCGGCGACGGCCCACTAGTCGCCCGTCACTAGCGCGGGGGCTCGAGTCCTCAAGCCCGGCATCGTGACGCCGATGGGCCGACCATCGCCACTAGGCTGGCGGGCGTGTCAGTCGCGATCCGCGTCATCCCGTGCCTGGACGTCCACGACGGCCGGGTGGTCAAGGGTGTCAACTTCGTCGATCTTCGCGACGCCGGGGATCCGGTCGAGCTGGCCCGTCAGTACGGCATCGAAGGCGCCGACGAGCTGACCTTCCTCGACATCTCGGCGTCCCATGAGGGGCGCGCGACGACCCGGGACATGGTCCGGCGCACCGCGGAGACGGTCTTCATCCCGCTCACCGTCGGAGGCGGCATCGCTAGCGTCGACGACGTCGACCTGCTGCTGCGCCACGGCGCGGACAAGGTGGGGATCAACACCGGCGCGATCCGCCGACCGGGCGTCATCGACGAGATCGCCCACCGGTTCGGCAACCAGGTGCTCGTGCTGTCCGTGGATGCGCGGCGCGAGGACGGCATGCCGTCAGGCTTCGGCGTCACCACGCACGGCGGTCGTACCTCTGCAGGGCTCGACACGCTCGCGTGGGTCACGGAAGCAGTCGAGCGGGGCGTGGGGGAGATCCTGCTCAACTCGATGGATGCCGACGGCACCACGGCCGGGTTCGACCTGGAGATGATCCGGGCAGTACGGGAGGTGGCCGATGTGCCGCTGATCGCGTCCGGCGGTGCTGGCATCGCCCAGCACTTCGTGGATGCCGTCGCGGCGGGTGCCGACGCCGTGCTCGCGGCGTCCGTCTTCCACTACGGCACCCTCTCCATCGCCGACGTGAAGCTGGCCCTGGCCGCGGCCGGCTACCCCGTACGCATCGTCGAGTCGGCAACCACAGGAGGAGACCGATGAGGGCATGGTTGCCGTAAGACTCGCTGGAAGAGGCGGAGTCGAGGATCGGTCGTAGTGACGGAATAGAGCTCACGCTGCTAAACGATGCTGAAGGCCTCGCCGCGACGGCTGGCCAGGTTGTTTTCATCGCTCTGCCGAACTTCACGGCGATGCGTGTCTGGCACGAGCTACAGAGTCTCGACATGCCCGCGCTGCGGGTGGTCCAGCTCGGATCGGCCGGGTACGAGGGCATGCCAGCCCTCGTCGGTGATGGTGTCTCGATCGCCAACGCGGCCGGCGTACACGACGCCGGAACCGCCGAGCTG
>JADGPB010000147.1 GCA_017882655.1 Propionibacteriales bacterium | reverse complement strand
AACCTCGGCACCCGGCCCGAGGAACACCAGCGCGACCAGCAAGTCGTTCCAGACCCACAGGAACTGGAAGATCGCGAACGCTCCTAGCGCCGGCACTGACAGCGGCAGCACGATCCGAGTGAATGCCTGCAGGTGGGAAGCGCCATCGATGGCAGCGGACTCGAACAGGTCGCGCGGCAGCTGCGAGATGAAGTTGTAGAGCAGGAAGATCGCGAGGGGCAGGCCGAAGCCCGTATGGGCCAGCCAGATGCCGAGGAACGAGCCGTACAGGTTTCCCGCGCTGTAGATCTGCAGGATCGGGATCAGTGACATCTGGATCGGCACGACGAGCAACCCGACGACGATGGTGAACAGGATCCCCCGCCCGCGGAATGGGACCCACGCGAACGCGTAGGCCGCAAATGCGGCGATGGTGATCGGGATGACCGTCGAGGGGAGGGTCACGATCAGGCTGTTGATGAACGCGTTGCCCATGCCGTCGCTTGACAGGACCGTCTGGTAGTTCGACAGCGTCCACTGATTGGGTGCGAATGGGTTGAGCAGTGCCGTCCACCAGCCGGATGTGGTGATGTTCAGCGGATTGCGCACCGAAGTGACGAGCAGGCCGAGCGTCGGCAGCGTCCATAGCGCGCAGATGGCGAAGACCGACAGGCGGAGCGGCAGGCTGCGCAGGAACGGCGGCCGCCAGGCGGCGACGCGCGCGATCCGGGCGCTCTCGATCGGCTGGGCGGACGCAGTCATGCTCCCCTCTGCTGTCGTCTGAAGTTGCTCAGGTTGATGTACATCACGGGCAGGACGGCAACGAAGAGCAGCGTCGCAAGCGCGGCGCCGCGACCGTCGTCGAAGAACTGGAAGATCTCGTGGAACATGCGGTTGGCCACGACGTCGTCATTGAACCGTCCGCCGGTCGTCACGTAGACAATGTCGAAGATCTTGATCGTGACGATGGCGATGGTCGTCGAGACCGTGATGATCGAGCCGCGGATCACCGGCACGATCACCCGTAAGAAGACCTGGCGCTCGGAGGCGCCGTCGAGCCGGGCCGCCTCGATGATCTCGCCCGACACGCCCTTGATGGCTGCGGACAGAACGACCATGGCGAAACCGGTCTGGAGCCAGATCATGATCACGATCTCGGCGAAGACGTTGATCGGGCTGGTCGTCACCCACGGGATCGGCTGACCACCGAAGGCGACCACGATCGAGTTGAGCAACCCGATCTGCGGCTGGCCGGCGGGCTGCCAGGCATAGACCAGGCCCCAGATGACCGATGCCCCGACGAGCGAGATCGCCAGCGGCAGGAAGACGATGGTCTTGGCCAGCGACTCGCGTCGGATGCGATCGAACAGCCCGGCGAAGACGAGCCCCAGCCCCACGCTCGCACCGGTGCCAACGATCAGCCAGAAGGCGTTGTTGCGCAGGATCGTCGTGAAATCGGACTCGGTCATCACGGCGTAGTTCCGGAGCGTGAACTGGCCGTGGTCGTCCACGAAGCTGCGCAGGATCGTCCCCGCCGCGGGGTAGACCAGGAAGACCGCCAACAGCAGCAGGGCGGGGCCGACGAAGACCCACGGCAGGATCCGGTCGCGCCACCTTGGCCGCAGCAGGCTGACCAGCGAGCCGACGCCGATGAACAGCAGCCAGATGCCGCCGACGCCCACCGTCAGGGCGATCGCCGCCAGCAGGATCTTGGCTATCACCTGATCGCCCGAGCCATTGCGCAGGTCGGTCGCGCCCGCACTGTTGCCCAGCAGATCGTAGATCGAGGCAAGGAGGTGCGGCCCGCCCTGCCGGTCGAGCAGGACGAGGATGCCCGCGCCGCACAGCCCCATGCCGATCAGGCCGGCAATGGGAAGGACAAATCGCGACAGTCCGGGATTCTCGGTGCGCGCTACCGCCATATCCGCTCCTGCAGAAATAGTCGCGGGGCGCCCACCGTGAGGTGACGCGCCCCGCAAGCCATCAGATCGTTACTGGGCGGGCCAGCTGTCGTCGATGGCCTTCAGAACGGCATCGGTATTGGTGCCACCGTTGTTGGCCCACTGGACCGTCTGGGTCCAGAAGGTTCCGGCGCCGACCTTGCCGGGCATGAGGTCGGAAGCGTCGAAGCCGATACCTGCGGCCGTGTTCGCGATGTCCGCAGCGACCTTGAGCTTGTAGGCGCCGGCATACCAGTCGGCAGGGGTGGTCGAGTTGGCGGAGATGGCGCTGCCGGCGCGGATCCAGTTCTGGATGCCCGACGGCGTGGCAAGGAACTCGGCAACGGCGCGAACTTCGGGCCTGTCGACGAGCACCATGAGCGTGTCGGCCGAGCCCTCGACATTCTTCTGGGCCGGGTCGATGGTCGGGAACGGGAAGATCCCGACGTCAGTACCGAGGATGTACTTGGACGGCTGGCTGCTGGCCCGCTGATCCGGGAAGAAGTCCGGGCCGTACCAGGTCGGGATCTTCTGCATCCAGCACTTCGGACTTGCCAGGTCGCCGTTGAACATCGGATCCATCGCCGTCTTCTGGTCGGTGTTGACGATCGCAGTGTTGCCGCCGAAGACGTAGTTGGGCGTGAAGAGGATCTTGCCAACCTTGGCGAAGGCGTCCTTGATGCCGGGGTCCTCGAACGTGACCTTGTGGCTGATCCAATCGTTGTAGTAGGCGAGGCCCTTGGTCTTGAGGACCACTTCCTCGACCCAGTCGGTGAGCTGCCAGCCGGTCGCGTCGCCAGGGCCGCCCGCGCTTACGCACCACGGGTTGGAGCCATCGGCGACGATCTTGTCGGACAGGGCGATCAGCTCGTCCCACGTCGTGGGGATCGTGTAACCCTTGGCCGCGAAGGCCTTGATCGGGTACCAGATGGTCGACTTCACATCGGCCTTGTACGGGATGCCCCAGATGTGCGCGCCCTGCGTGACCAGGCCGATCGTGGCCGGATGCTCGGTGCTGAGCTTCTTGGGATCCATGAACGTCGCCACGTCGATGACCTTGCCTGCGGCGGCGTAGCTCAGGACGGGCGTGGGCTGAGCGAGCATGGCCAGGTCCGGCGGGCTTCCACCGTCGATGCGCGTCTTCAGCACGGTCTCGTGGCTCGAGCCGATGCTGTCGATCTGGATCTTGATGCCCGTCGCCGTCGCAAAGTCGGCGACCGAGGCGGCAAAGTTGGTGCCCTCACCGCCGACCCACTGGGTCTGGATCGAAACCGTCTTGCCCTTGTACGGCTGGTCCGCGCCGAGCGCCTTATCCAGCTCGGTGTAGCCCGTCGGGACCGTCGGCACAGCTGCCGAAGGCGACGCCGCTGCGCTCGGCGCGGCGGACGCGCTGGCCGCGGCCGAAGCCGCTGCGCTGGCCGCGGCCGAAGCCGCTGCGCTCGCCGCGGCGGACGCGGCCGGTGCCGGCGACGCGCTGCTTGCGCATGCGCCGACCAGCATCGCCACGACGACTGCCAGAGCGGACGTTGTCCGTAGACTCCTTGCCACGAGTTCCTCCTCCTGTGAACTGCCACGAAAGTTGGGTGACGAGCGGCTCCGCTGGGTCCGGCCGTGATTATCCGACCCCCATCAAGCCGTGTGAGTTATCGCTCGCCCACCCCCTCTCGCTCAGGCAAGCCGTGCGGATGGAGTGTGAGCCCCAGCTCGCGGGTCATCAAGAGGGCCGAGGCGCCGAGGACCACCACGTCCTCGACTCCGCCCAGCTCGAACGTCGTATCGGCGGCGAGCGCACTGAGGGCCCGGTCGGAGGCCGCCGAGGCCACGGCCTCCATCCAGGGTTCGCCGAACGCCGCCATGGCCCCGGCGAGCACGAATCGGCGCACGTGCAGCGCGTCGACCAGACCGCCCAGCGCCGAGCCGAGCTGCTCCCCTGCCCGTCGAACGACCTCGAGGGCGAGCGGCTCGCGACGCTGGTGTCGATCCAGCGCCTCCCCGAGCGAGACCGGACGACCGATCCGGTCAGATAGGTCGCCGAGGACCGCAGGCACGCTCGCAACGGTCTCGAGACAGCCGCGTCGGCCGCAGCGGCACGTGCGCCCGCACGGGTCCACGACCGTGTGGCCGATCTCGCCGGCCCCGTAACCGTCACCGAGGAAGGGCTCCCCATTGATCACGAAGCCCGCCCCGATCCCTCGTCCGGCCTTGACCATGATCAGGTTGGGACCGCGGGTCGCGCCGAAGACATGCTCGGCCAGGACGGCTGCCTGGCAATCGTTTGCCAAGTAGACCGGCAGACCGAGATGGTCCTCGAGGATCCGTCCCAACGCCAGCATCCGCCAGTCGCGGGCCACGGACTGGATGATCATGCCGGCCCGGGCGTCGATGAGGCCGGGCACGCCGATCCCGACCCCAAGGGCAGGCCCTCCCGCCAGGCCCATCACCCGCTCGATGACGTCTACTGCGAGGCGCAGGGCCTCGTCGCCATCTGCGTTCTCCGACGGGACGTCCACGCGCTGCAAGATCGAGCCGCGCAGGTTGACGATCGCAGCGGTGAAGGCCTGGTCGCCGAGGTCCACGCCTACGAGCAGCCGAGCGTCACCGGGGACCTCGATCAGGATGGGCGCCTTGCCCCCGGTCGACGGTCCGTGGCCGATCTCCCGGCACATACCCGACGCGAGCAGCCCCTCGACGACATCGGAGACCGAGGTGCGCGTCAGCCCCGTGAGCCGGGCGACGCCGGCTCGGCTGATCGGGCTGCGGTCATAGATCGTCGCGAGCACCAGGCGCTCGTTGTGCTCGCGGGTCTCGCGGTTGGTCGCCCTGGCCGGACGTTCCACGGCGGCGCTCTCCGTAGGAGACATTGTCCATGCATTGGACAAAGGGAGCCTAGCATCATTGTCAAGAGCCTTGACTAAGTGTGGATCCGACCGTCGACGCGATGCTCCCGGTCGACGCGATGCTCCCGGTCCACGCGGCTGCCATGCGTCGGCACGAGCAGCGCCTCGAGATGCCTGCCACCGGCGCGCATGGCATGTGTTCGCCCGCCACCTCATCGCTCCTCGTGCCCGACCCGCATGATCCTCAACCCTCGGCGCTAGAGTCGACGAGACATCGCCGCCAAACCACCGCGAGGGACGAGGAGCACCATGACCGAGATCGAGATCACGAACGGTCACCTGCGTGTGGTGGTCGAGGGGTTCGACAAGGTGCTCGCCCTCAGGAGCAGCGTGGATGTGCCCCTTGCCCATGTCCGGGGCGCCTCGCAAGACCCGGACGCCCTCCGCGAGCGGCATGGGCTACGCCTTGGGGGCACCTCACTCCCGGGCGTCGTCGCAGCGGGCACGTTCTTCGACGGGCGGTGGTGGTTCCTGGACGTCCACCACCCCGAGCGTGCGGTGAAGATCGAACTCGACCACGAGCACTACGCCGCACTCATCGTGGAGGTCGAGAACCCCGACGAAACCGTCGCTGCGATCAACGCGGCCGTCGCGGCCCTCGCATCGAGCGGACCTGCTCGCTGAGCAGCCGCCTTGGCACGCGAGAGCTACTACTTGAACCCCGCCGTCGAGGGCAATGGCGTGGCGGCCGCCGACAGGGGTGGCGTGCTGAGCGTCGACGGCGTGCGCTGACCTCGGGTCGACGGGCACCGCCGCCCTGGCCCGCCCCGGCCTTTACCCCTCGGCCGCAGCCATGAGGCCCTGCAGCACCGGACCCCAGTTGTTCTCCGCCATGGTGTCGGCCTCTGCCTGCGTCGCGTTGTTGTCCTGGGTGAGGGTCAGCGTCGTCTTGCCACCGTCCTCCGCCAGTTCATACGTGACGGTGTGGTAGTTCTCGGGCGCGTCCTCGGTGCCGCCCATCGGGCTCCAGTGCGTGTACTTGAGGAGCCGTTCCGGCTCGAACGCAAGAACGGCGCCCTTGTCCACATAGGACTGGCCCTTCCACTCGCCCCGCCAGGTGATCGGGCTACCCACCGTCCAGTCGGTCGACATGTCGGTCCCGTGCATGTACTGCTTGACCTTGGTGGGGTTGGTCAGCGCGTCCCAGACCCTGGCCGGGGGCGCATTGACCACCACGGTCCGGATCGCCTCGAACCCTTTCCCACTTCTTCCTCCGTTGCGTCTCCGGTGCCCTCGCCCGCATGGGCCTGACCCGATCGAGCGGTGCCTCCCAACCCAGAGGGCTAGGACGGAGTCTGCTTGGGCGAGCGACGCCGAAGGTGCCGGACCACGGCCCTTGCCAACAGGCTCATCAGGATGCTCGTCAGGATCGGCGACCACTTCGGGGGTCGACCCCGACGCATCGCCCCGGGGTCCGTGAAGATGCCCTTGCACGTCGGGCAGCGCCACGCCCCCGAGCGCCGTCCCAGCGGCTGCATGACGGTCCCGTCCTTCGGGCACTGCCACGCCTTCCCGGTCTCGTCCGTCATGATCTGTTCCTC
>JADGPB010000146.1 GCA_017882655.1 Propionibacteriales bacterium | reverse complement strand
CTCAATGAGGTTCGACTACCTGACGTAGGACCCATTGCTGGGTCTTTCATCAATTAATCAAAGGAACCGAGGTCTGTTTCTTCCGAAGAAGTCATGACCATCGGGGCACTAATAAAAGTGCATTTTTTGGCATTGACTTTAAGCACGCTGTTGAGTTCTCAAGTTTCGGGTGCGGCCCGCGCTTTGGTTTTAACCGCGGCTTGGGGCAACTCGACTTACTTTAGTCGGGCTCTCAGGGCCTGTCAAACTCGGTCCTAGAGGGTCCTTCACCGCTCATGACGAGGTCTTCGGGGCTGGACGTACCAGTCCCGTCGGCTGCGTCGGAGAGTGATGGTCTGCCAGTCCGTCCTCAGCGAACCTCGCCCTCGCTTCCGGCCATCAGGCCTTGTGTCGGGCAGTTCGCCTCGTCCGTGTCACCGGCAAGGCTTGGTGAACATTACGGACCTCGAGGCGGAGGGTCAAATCGGCCCGGCGCCCCGGGCGTGTCGCGCCAGCGACGCCGTCGAGGCCACCTCAGGACTGCACGCTGAGAGCCCCCACCGTGCGCTTTCCGCGCCTGACCACCACGTACCCACCGGGCAGGAGATCAGCCGGGGTGAGGGCCGCGTCGGCGTCGGTCACCTTGGCGTTGTTCACGTACGCGCCGCCCTCAGCGATCGCTCGACGGCCGGCGGACAAGCTTGGGACCACCCCTGCGGTCTGCAGGGCCATCGCCACGCTCAGCCCGTCCAGGGATGGGACAGCAGAGGCGTTCAGCTCTCGCGCGACAGCACGGAGCGTCCCCGCAGGAAGGTCCTGCAGCGATCCCCTGCCGAAGAGCGCGTCGGCGGCCGCGACGGCCGCTCGCCGCTCTGGCTCACCATGGACGAGGTCGGTCACATCGTCAGCGAGTGCGCGCTGTGCGGCACGAAGGTGTGGCGCCTCCGACGTCTGACGCTCCAGGTCCTCGATCTCCTCACGGGACCTCGGCGAGAACACCCGCAGGTACGTGCCGACCATGCTGTCCTCGGCGGCGAGGAAGAACTGGTGGAACGCGTACGGACTGGTGATCTGCGCGTCCAGCCAGATGCTGCCGCCTTCGGTCTTGCCGAACTTCGTACCGTCCGCCTTCGTGAGCAGGGGCGTCGCCATCGCGTGCGCCTTGCCACCTGCCGACCGCCGGATCAGCTCCACCCCGGCTGTGATGTTGCCCCACTGGTCCGAGCCACCCGTCTGCATGGTGACGCCGTGCTCGGTGTACAGATGGAGGAAGTCCATCGACTGCAGCAGCACGTACGAGAACTCCGTGTACGAGATGCCCGACTCGAGCCGGTTCTTCACGACGTCGCGCGCCAGCATCCGGTTGACGCTGAAGTGCTTGCCGATGTCGCGGAGGAAGTCGATCGTGGACATGCCCGTCGTCCAGTCGAAGTTGTTCACGAGCGTCGCGGCGTTCTCCCCGTCGAACGAGACGAACCTGGCCACCTGCTCCCGGATCCGCTCCACCCAGCCGGCGACGACGTCTGCTGGGTTCAGGACGCGCTCAGCAGCCTGCTTGGGGTCTCCGATGAGTCCTGTGGCACCGCCGACCAGAAGGTACGGCTTGTGTCCGGCCGCCTGCAGGTGTCGTACCAGGATCAGCTGCACCAGGTTGCCGAAGTGCAGAGAGGGTGCGGTGGGGTCGAAACCCACGTAGAAGGAGACCGGTCCCGCCGCGAAGTGTTCAGCGAGGGCTTCTTCGTCGGTCGACTCCGCGAGAAGGCCTCGCCATTTCAGCTCGTCCAGTACACCGGTCACCCGCCGCACTCTACCGATCGCGCTGACGGCGGTCGCGCGCTTTCCGCGGCGCGGTCGCTACCCTGTGGGTCACTCACGAAGAGGAGACCGACTCATGGCTGGTGGGCTGGCCGCTCTGCTCGACGACATCGCCGCCATCGCCAAGGTGGCGGCCGCGTCGATCGACGACATCGGTGCCGCGGCCGGCAAGGCGAGCGCGAAGGCCGTCGGCGTCGTGGTGGACGACACCGCCGTCACGCCCCGCTACGTACAGGGCTTCCTCGCACACCGCGAGCTGCCGATCATCCTCAAGATCGCCAAGGGCTCCCTGCGGAACAAGCTCGTCTTCATCCTCCCGATCGCGCTGCTGCTGAGCCAGTTCCTGCCGTGGCTCATGACGCCGCTGCTGATGATCGGCGGCGCGTACCTGTCGTTCGAGGGCGCCGAGAAGGTCTACGAAGTGTTCTCGGGCGGTCAGCACGAGGCGGCAGCCACGCGGGCGATCGCCGAGCTCGGCAGCCCCGCGCACGAGAAGGAGATGGTCTCCGGCGCGATCCGTACCGATCTCATCCTCTCCGCCGAGATCATGGCGATCTCGCTGGCGGAGGTGGCGACGCAGCCCATCCTCATGCGGGCGATCATTTTGGTCGTCGTAGCCGTGCTCATCACGGTGCTCGTGTACGGGGTCGCGGCGCTCATCGTGAAGCTCGACGACATCGGCCTCGCCCTCGCCGAGCGCACGTCACGACGCGTCCAGCGGTTCGGTCGCGGGCTGGTCGGCGCGATGCCGTACGTCATGCGCGTGATCTCGACCATCGGCATCGCCGCCATGATCTGGGTCGGCGGCCACCTCGTCCTGTCCGGCTCGTACACGCTGGGCTGGCACGCGCCGTACGGCCTCGTCCACCACCTGGAGGATGCCGTCGGCACTGTTCCGGCCGTGGGCGGCATCCTGGCGTGGCTGGTCGACACTGTGGCGTCGGCGCTCGTGGGCCTGCTGATCGGATTCGCCGTCGTGGGCGTGCTCCTGCTCATCCCGAAGCGGAAGCCCAAGCCGGCCCCCGAGGGGCGCGAGCCGGATGAGGTCTCCCCGGCTACAGAGTGAGCGCCTCTCGGAGCTCGGCGAGCTGCTCCTGGACCCGTACCGTCGCGGTCCCTCCCCTACCGTCGCGGCTGTCGATGGACCCGGCCACGGACAGGACGCTGATCACGTCGGGGGTCAGCTCGGGTGAGATCTCGGTCACCTGCGCGGCCGTGAGGTCGGTGAGCTCGATGCCGCGCTCCTCGCAGTAGCGGACGGCCTCGCCGGCGATCTCGTGGGCACGGGCGAACGGGACGCGCTGCCGTACCAGCCAGTCGGCCACGTCCGTCGCGAGCGAGAAGCCTTTGGCGGCGAGCTCGGACAGCCGCTGGGGATGGAAGCGCAGGGTACTCACCATGCCTGCGACCGCGGGCAGCAGAACCGCCAGCTGGTCGAGCGAGTCGAAGACCGGCTCCTTGTCCTCCTGGAGATCTCGGTTGTACGCGAGCGGCAGGCCCTTGAGCGTCGCCAGGAGCCCGGTGAGGTTGCCGATCAGGCGACCCGCCTTGCCGCGCGCCAGCTCGGCGACGTCGGGGTTCTTCTTCTGCGGCATGATGCTCGACCCCGTCGACCACGCGTCATCGAGGGTCGCGAAGCCGAACTCGTGGGTGCACCAGATGATGACGTCCTCGGCGAGCCGGGAGATGTCGATGCCGACCTGCGCGCACACGTACGCGGCCTCCGCCACGAGGTCGCGCGCGGACGTCCCGTCGATCGAGTTGGAGACCGCGCCGGCGAAGCCGAGCTCTGCCGCGACCGCCTCCGGATCGAGCCCGAGCGACGTACCGGCGAGCGCGGCGGACCCGTACGGGCTGATCGCGAGCCGCTTGTCGAGGTCGGCGATGCGGTCGAGATCTCGGACCAGCGGCCAAGCGTGCGCCAGCAAGTGGTGCGAGAGCAGGATCGGCTGGGCGTGCTGCATGTGGGTACGTCCGGGCATGGGGACGCCGAGATGTTCAGCCGCCTGATCGGCGAGAGCGGCGGCGACTGCCGTGATGTCGCCGCGCAGCCGGACCATGGCATCGCGCAGGTACATCCGGACCAGCGTGGCGATCTGGTCGTTGCGTGACCGACCTGCCCGCAGCCGACCGCCGAGCTCGGCACCGAGCCGCTCGGTGAGGCCGCGCTCCAGCGCACCGTGCACGTCCTCGTCGCTCGGCAACGGCCCGAAGGTGCCCGACTCGACGTCAGCCGCGAGGCCGCCGATGCCTGCCAGGAGGTCCGACAGCTCGTCGTCGGTGAGCAGACCGGCACGATGCAGAGCGCGCGCGTGAGCGCGCGATCCCGCGAGGTCGTACAGCGCCAGCCTCCAGTCGAACTGGGTCGACTGCGAGAGCGCGAACATCGCGTCCGCCGGGCCGCCGGCGAACCGACCTCCCCAGAGCACCCCGTGGGTCATGAGACTCCTTCCGAGCCCAGTGTGAGCAGCCTCTCGGCCACGACGTCGCCGCCCGCCACGTCCCGCGTGATGAGCAGGACGGTGTCGTCGCCGGCGACGCAGCCCAGGACATCGTCCCAGCCTGCCCGATCCATTGCTGACGCGAAGTACTGGGCCGCTCCCGCCGGCGTTCGCACGACCACGAGGTTGCCCGACGCCTCGGCGCGCAGCAGCAGGTCGGAGCACAGCTTCGCGAGGCGCGAGTTGCCCTCAGGCATGTCGAACGCGCTGTCGTCCGTGATCGCGTACGCGACCGCTCCGTCCGCGCGCCGGACACGTACGGCCCGCAGCTCCATCAGGTCGCGCGACAGCGTCGGTTGTGTGACCTCGGAACCCTCGTTCGCCAGCATCCGGCGCAGCTCGGTCTGCGAGGTGACCACGTGCGTCGCGACGAGCTCGGCGATCAATGCCTGCCGCCGAGCCTTGGGCAGGTCGGAGTGCTTCATGCGGCCAGCGCCCTTTCGTACAGCGCCGGCCACGCCGCCACGAACGGTACGAGGTCGTCGCTGGTGATGATGAGCGGCGGCGCGAGCCGGATCCGGTCGGGGCGTGCGGCGTTGAGGATGAAGCCGGCGTCGAGTCCCGCGGCGACCATGGCAGCGCCGACCGGCTGCTCGAGCTGGACGCCACGCAGCAGCCCACGGCCGTGGACGGCCACGACGCCGGGCAGGTCGGCGAGGTCGGCCGCCAGCTTGTCGCCGACCGCGTTGATCTGAGGCAGCAGCGGCTCGAGGATCCCCAGCACAGTGAGGGCGGCACGTGAGGCGAGCGGGTTTCCGCCGAAGGTGGAGCCGTGCATGCCGGGCTGGATCAGGTCGGCGGTCGCGCCCGTCGCAAGGCATGCCCCTATCGGGAAGCCGTTGCCGAGGCCCTTGGCGACGGTCACCAGGTCGGGGACGATCCCCTCGCGCTGATGGTCGAACCAGGCACCGGACCGGCCGATGCCGGTCTGTACCTCGTCCAGCCACAGCAGAGCTCCGTGACGAGAGGTGATCTCGCGTGCCGCGGCGAGGTAGCCGGCAGGCGGCACGATGACGCCCGCCTCGCCCTGCATCGGCTCCAGCACCACAGCAGCCACGGTGTCGTCGACGGCGGCGGTCAGCGCTGCCACGTCCCCGAACGGCACGAACGTCACGTCGCCGGGGAGCGGCTCGAACGGCTCCCGGTACGCGGCCTTGTACGTGATGGCCAGCGCGCCCATCGTGCGGCCGTGGAAGCTGTTCTCGGCGGCGATGATCCGCGTCCGGCCGGTGCGCCGGGTGACCTTGAACGCCGCCTCGTTGGCCTCGGTGCCCGAGTTGGCGAGGAAGACCTTGGCGTCGTGACCGAGAAGCGCTGAGAGCCGTTCGGCGAGCGCGATCTGGTTCGGCGAGCTGAAGAAGTTGGAGACGTGGGACAGCGTGGCCGCCTGGTCGGCGAGGGCCGCCACGTACGCAGGGTGCGCGTGCCCCAGCGAGGCCGTCGCGATGCCGGCCAGAAGGTCGAGGTAGCGCGTGCCCTGGTCGTCGTACAGGTGGACGCCCTCGCCACGTACGAGCTCGCGCGACGGCATGCCGAACGCGTTGATGAGGCTGCCCGAGTAGTGCTGCTGCCAGGTCATGGCTGTGCTCCTTCGTCGGGCACGACAGTCGTGCCGTGGGCCGCGCCGGCGAGGTCGGCGAGGACGATGTGGGGGACGCGGCCGTCGACGACCGTCGCCTTGGGCACGCCGGACCGTACGGCGACGAGGCAGGCCTCCATCTTCGGCCGCATGCCCGACTCGAGGCTGGGCAGCAGCTCGGCCAGCTCGGTGGCCGTGATCCGCTCGACGACGTCGGTGGAGCTCGGCCAGTCCGCGTACAGGCCGGCGACGTCGGTGAGGACGATGAGGCGAACGGCTCCCAGTGCGGTGGCCAGCGCAGCAGCGGCCGTGTCGGCGTTGACGTTGTGGACGACGCCACGGGCGTCCGGAGCAAGGGTGGCCACGATCGGTACGCGGCCCGCGGCGAGGTGGTCGAGCACGAGCGGCGGCGACACCCCGGCGACATCGCCGACGAGGCCGAGGTCGATCTCGACGCCATCGAGCACGAGCCCCTTCCGTACCGCCGTGAACGTCAC
>JADGPB010000145.1 GCA_017882655.1 Propionibacteriales bacterium | reverse complement strand
GAGACCTCCGCGAGCTGCTCGGCGTTGCGGGGGCACGACTCGGCGATGGCGATGAGTGCGGAGTCGGTGAAGATGCAGAACTCGGGGAGACTGGCGCTCTCGGCGGCCCGAGTGCGCCAGGTGTGCAGGGCAGCGAGGAGGTCCTCGTCGTACCGTGATGGGCAGTCCTCGTGCCGTCCGAGCATGCGCTCCGCCGGAGCGTGCAGGCCCTTCCCGCAGACGCGGCACATCGTGGGCACGGTCTCCTTGGTCACCGGTCGCCGACGCTGCCGTACGGGTGAGGCCGACGTCGGAGTGAGCGCCGCGAGGAACCGCGACGGGCGCCGGTCACGTCCTCGGCCCCCGGACCAGGAGATTCGCAGGTGCTCCCGCGCACGCGTCACCCCCACGTACAGCAACCGCCGCTCCTCCGCGATCTGCGCGTCCGTCTCAGCCAGCACGAAAGGCACGCCTCCCTCATGGATTCCCACGAGCGCCACCGCGTCCCACTCCAGCCCCTTGGCGCCGTGGAGCGTCGTCAGCGTCACCCCGGCGCCCGAGGGTGCGTGTTGCACGGTCGCACGGCGTTGCAGCTCGGCCACGAGGTTGGTGAGCGTTGGGCCGTCGGCCGCGAGGCCGGCCGCAAGGTCGACCAGCGCGTTCTGCGACTCCCAGCGTTCCCGTACCTGACCGCCGGTCGTCGGCGGCTTCTCCGTCCAGCCGAGAGCGCCGAGGACCACGAGCACCTGCTCGAACCCTGGCTCGCCGCCCTTCGTCCGCGCGGTGGCGGCGAGCGCGCCCAGCGCCTGCTTCACCTCGGGACGGTCGTAGAAGCGCTCCGCGTTGCGGACCTGGTACGGGATGCCGGCGTCGGCGAATGCCGCCTCGTACGCCGGTGAGTGCGCATTGATCCGGTACAGCACGGCCATCTCGCGCCAGTCGACGCCGTCCGCGCGCAGGCCCTTCAGCCATCGCGCGACCGCGGCGGCCTCGGCTGCCTCGTCCGACGCCGACTCGAACACGGGCGACTGCCCCGAGGGACGCTGTGCACGCAGCGTCACGTGCCGCTGGCCCGAACCTGCCATGACCTTGTTCGCGACCTCGACGACCTCGGGCGTCGACCGGTAGTCGCGGACGAGCTCGACCTTGCGAGCCCCCTTGTGGCGAGACGCGAAGCTGAGCAGGTACTCCGCCCGCGCGCCGGCGAACGTGTGGATCGTCTGGGCCGGGTCACCCACCACGCACACATCCTGGTTCGGCCCGAGCCACAGGTCGACCAGCCGCTGCTGGACCGGGCTCACGTCCTGGTACTCATCGACGACCAGGTGCCGGTACATGCGCCGCACCTGCGCCGCGACGTCCTCGTGGTCGCTGAGCAGCGCGACCGTGCAGAGCAGGATGTCGTCGAAGTCGATCCGGCCTCGGTCCCGGTTGAGGTTGTCGTACGTGACGAGCAGGCGGGCCACCGCGTCCGGCTCGATCCCAGCCACGGAGCGGCCGGACGCCTTGGCCAGCGCCGCGTACGACTCCGGCTCGACGTTGCTCACCTTCGCCCAGGACACCTCGCCGGACACGTCGCGGATCACCGAGGTGTCGGTCGGCAGACCCAGCCGTCGCGCCGCCTCGGCCACCACCGAGAAGCGACCCTCGCTGACCGGAGGCAACGCGCTTCCGTACGCCTTCGGCCAGAAGTACTTGGCCTGTCGCAGGGCGGCGGAGTGGAAGGTACGGGCCTGGACACCGTTCACCCCGAGAGTGGCGAGCCGTCCCCGCAGCTCCCCCGCTGCCCGCGTGGTGAACGTCACCGCCAGCGTCGAGCCGGGATCGAGGGCACCGGTGAGCGCGCCGTAGGCGATGCGATGAGTGATCGCTCGCGTCTTGCCCGTACCGGCACCTGCGATCACGACGACAGGCTCGCCAAGGCTCGTGGCGACCTCGAGCTGCTCGGGGTCGAGCCCGCGAAGGATCTCGTCGGGGTGCGGAGCGGCCATGGCGGACACTGTGCCACGCACGGGTGACAGTGCTGAACGCCGGTCACCCGGGCCAGGGCCCGGAATAGGCGCATGAGGCGCCGGGTTCTCTTCTCCATGGCGCTGACGATGTTCACCACGACCTGGTGCGGGTACTGCCGACGGCTCAAGTCCCAGCTCGACCGCACCGGCATCGAGTACGCCGAGGTGGACATCGAGGAGGATCCCGACGGCGCCGAGCTCGTGGAGCACGCGAACTCGGGCAACCTCACCGTACCCACGCTGCTGTTCGACGACGGTTCGACGCTGACCAACCCCAGCGCCCGTGAGGTGCAGCGTCACCTCGAGGCCCTGGCCAGCTGACGGTTCCGCGGGCAGCATCGGCTTCTGTCCGAGGCCCCCTCTAGGGTGAGCCCGTGAGCGGGTTGAGGGTACGTGTGGGCGATCGCCCCGATGCTCTCTTCGTTGCCCTCGCCACCGAGCTGGCCCATCCACGCGACGACCCCTTCGAGGCCGATGTCATCGCTGTGCCGACGCCAGGGCAGGGGCGCTGGCTCATGCAAGGGCTGGGTACGGTCCTGGGCGCGGGCCCGGACGGCACCGACGGCGTGTCCGCACGGATCGAGCTCCCCACACCGAGACGTCTGTTCGAAGAGCTCGAGCGTGAGGTGCTGGGCATCGGGACCGACGACGACCCGTGGGCGACCGACCGCCTCGCCTGGACGATGCTGCGAGCCTTCGACATCGCCGCGCGGGAGCCGTGGTTCCGCGACGTCAGCGTGCACATCTCCGACGACGAGCGGCCAGGCCGACGGTACGGAGCGGCGCGGCGCTTCTGCGAGCTGTTCAGCCGTTATGCGCGGTGGAGGCCCGAGCTGCTCACCTCTCCAGGAACCGGCAGCGATGCCTGGCAGAACCGCCTCTGGGAGATCCTGGTCGACCTCGTCGGCAAGCCGACGCCGTGGACCCGCGCCACAGAGGCTGCCGAACGGCTGCGGGCCGACCCGAGTCTGAGCGCACTACCGGGTCGACTCTCGCTCTGGGCGCCGCAGCGGCTGGCGCCGTCCGAGCGCATACTGCTGTCCGCCCTCGGCGCCGGCCGTGACGTCACCGTGTGGTGGCCGGCCGCGTCCGTCTCGGGCGATCACCTCCTCATGCGACGCCTGGGGGTGGCTGGAAGCGCCGCGCTGCGGGCCGTGACGAGGGATGCCGAACCCGACCTCGTCACCTCTCCCCCCACGTCTCGAGGTTCGCTCCTGGCGCGGCTTCAGGATCAGATCCGGACCGGGGCAGTGACGTCCACCTCGTCGCCGGTCGATGACCAGTCCATCCGGATCCACCTCAGCCACGGCGTCGACCGGCAGGTCGAGGTGCTGCGCGACGTCCTGTGCGACCTCTTCGAGACCCATCGAGACCTCGAGCCGCGTGACGTGGTCGTCTGCTCGCCGCAGCTCGAGGATGTGGCTCCGCTCGTACGCGCCCTGTGCATGCTCGACGCGGAGGGCCTCGGCTCGAACGCCCATCCGGTCAGCACGCTCCGGGTGCGCGTGACCGACCCGTCCGCTGCCAGGACGAACCCCGTGCTCGACGTCCTGTGGCGCCTTCTCGGCCTCGCCACTTCGCGCGCCGAGCTCGGCGACCTTCTCGCCCTGTGCGCCTGCCCTCCCGTCGCGCGCAGGTTCCGGTTCGACGACGAGCGGCTCGAGACGCTCGGCGAGCTGCTGGAACGCGCCGGCGTCCGCTGGGGCATCGACCCGGCCTCCAGGACTGCCTTCGGGTTGGAAGGCATCAACCAGAACACCTGGCTGGCCGGGCTCAACCGGCTCGTGCTCGGGGTGGCCGTCTCGGAACGCGACCTCACGTACGTGTCGGCCGTACTCCCCCTCGACATGGTCGACTCCAGCGACCTCGACCTGATCGGGGCCGTCTCCGAGATCTTCTCGGTGGTCAGGCAGGCGGTCACGTCATTCAGCGAGCCGGCCACGCCCGCCGACTGGGTGGCGCGCTTCCGGGAGCTGCTCGCCCGACTGGTCGACGTGTCCACCGACGATGCCTGGCAGCTCGGCCAGGCCCAGGTGCTCCTCAGCGAGCTGGCGACGGCTTCCGGCCCGGACGCGCCGATGATCGGGCTCGGCGACATGCGACACCTCGTTTCCGACTGGCTGAACGCCCACCAGCCTCGGTCGACGCTGCTCACGGGCAACCTCACCGTGACGACGTTGGAGGCCCTGAGGCACGTACCGCACCGGGTCGTCTGTCTCGTCGGTCTCGACGAGGCATCCTTCCCCCGGGCCTCGCATCGCTCGGGCGACGATCTGCTCGAGCGCGCGGCGAACCCCGAGGACCCCCATTCCTCGCTCGACGACCGGCAGCTCTTCCTCGACGCCCTCATGGCGGCCCAGGACGCGTTCGTCATCGTCGCTGCCGGCCGCGACCAGCGCACCAACGAGCCGCTGCCGCTGTCGGCCCCGATCATCGACCTGCTGGATGCCGTACGCGGGTTGGGGGTCGGCAGGGAGTCGGTCGTCGTCGAGCACGCGCTGCAGCCGTACGAGGTCGACGCCGAGCCCACCTACGACAGGTGCGCGGTGGACGCGCGCCGCGCCCTCCTGGCCGCCCCTCGTCTGTCCGTTTCCGACCGTTTCGACACCGCCGGTGTCGCTCCCGTCGAACGGCCGACCGTCGTGACACTGACCGAGGTGATCAACTTCCTCCGGCACCCTGCACGGGAGTTCCTGAGGCGCAGGGTCGGCTCCTGGTACGGGATCACGCGGAGCGAGATCGACGCCGACGCCGAGGAGGGACGCAGGGCCGCGCCGACCGAGATCCCCGTCCAGCTCGACTCTCTCGGGTCCTGGGATCTTGAGAACCGGCTGCTGCAGCTCGCCGTGGCAGGCCACCCTCCGGACATGATCGTCCAGGCCGAGATCCGGCGCGGAAACCTCCCTCCGAACGCCCGTGGCAACGATGCCCTGACGACAGCCACCTCCCGGGTCGGCGACGTGCTCGACAACCTCCGCCCGTACCTGTCCAGCCCTCTGGAACACCTCGATCTCTCCGTCGACCTGCCCAGTGGCCTCCGGATCACCGGCCGCGTCCCTGTGCGGGGGCAGACAGTGGTTGAGGCGACGACCTCCAAGCCTTCCGACAAGCGGCTCGTGGAACCGTGGCTCCGGCTGCTCCTTCTCAGTGCCGCGAAACCCGGCGACTGGAAGTCCGTCGTGTGCTCGGCGCGGCGGGTGGCGACGGTGTCCTCGGTGCAGGCGGAGGCTGCAACCGCGCAGCTCGACCATCTCGTCGGGCTGATGCTCGACGGCTGGGACCGGCCGCTCCCCCTGCCGCCACGGGTCGGCTACGAGCTCGCTGATCCCCGCGGCCTGGTCGATGACGAGCGGCTGCGGAAGCTGTGGGGCTTCGACGTCGACGCCACGTGGCTTCTGTTCTTCGAGGATCTCGCCGCCGTCGAGAGCGCGGCGGAATCCCATGGCGGGCTGCGGCGGCTGGCGCAGGAGACGTACGGACCGTTGCAGGAGTCGCTCCGATGACCGCCTTCGATCTCGGAGGGCCGCTCCCACTCGGCGAGACGGTCGTGCTCCAGGCCAGCGCCGGGACCGGCAAGACACACGCGGTCGCCACCCTCGCCGCACGAGCGATCGCCGAAGGCGTCGTCAGCCTCGACCAGCTCATGGTCATCACGTTCTCGAGCGCCTCGACCAGGGAGCTGCGGTCGAGGGTCCGGCAGCGCCTCGCCCAGCTGGCCGAGGCGCTGGACCTGGCGGCCGATGACGTCGCGCCCGACGACCCGGCCTGGCGTGCGGTGCTCGAGCGCGCGCCGCTCCTCGCGGCGCAGGAGAGGGTCGCGGCGGCGCTCGTGGGATTCGACGCGGCGATGATCTGTACGACGCACCAGTTCTGCGACCGGATGCTCGCGGAGCTGGGAGTCCTGGCCGATCATGACCCCGAGGCCATAGCGGTCGAGAACGTGGACGACCTCGTCGAGCAGGCGGTCAACGACGAATACCTCGCCCGCTACGCGAGGACCGACGGTGTCCCGTTCGACTACCCGACAGCCGAACGGATAGGCAAGGCAGCCGTCGACAACCCGTCCCTCCCGCTCGTCCCCACCATGGGCGCGACCGCGCGTGGCGCGGAGCGGCGTTCGTTCGCCGAGGCTGTGCGGGCCAGGGTCGAACGCAGGAAGCGGCAGGTCGGTCTGTACACGTTCGACGACATGCAGACCCGGTTGCTCGATGCGCTGAGGCACCCGCTGGTGGGCACTGATGCGCGGGAACGTGTGCGGCACCGTTTCCCTCTGGTCCTCGTCGACGAGTTCCAGGACACCGACCCGGTGCAGTGGGAGATCCTGCGCGAGTCGTTCGTGGGGTCCGCGACGGTCGTGCTCATCGGCGACCCGAAGCAGTCGATCTACGGATTCCGTGGTGCGGGTGTCCACGCGTACCTCGACGCCGTACGCG
>JADGPB010000144.1 GCA_017882655.1 Propionibacteriales bacterium | reverse complement strand
CATGTGGCTCGCCGGCGCGGCGCGCCCCATCCTGTTCGACTCGATGAAGGCTGACGGCTCGCTGGACAGCAAAGCCGCAGCCAACCTGCCGACGGTCTCCGGTACGCCGGCCACACCGACCAGCGCTCAGGCGACGGCGGCCACGGCCTTCCTCAAGGCGAACTGGGACGCGGCGGTCGCGTGACAGCGACCACCACTATCGCCGGGCGGGACGCAGCCAGCGCGTCCCGCCCGGTTTCTCCCGGTGTCGTGAACGCGCTCGGGACGGTCCCGTTCTTCGCGTACACCGCGATCTTCCTCGTCCTCCCCACGGTCCTGGTGGTCATCGGCGCCTTCCAGTCGCGCGGTGGAGGATTCTCGCTCAACGGCTTCACCCAGGTGCTCAGCCCCCGTACGGTCAACATCTTCGGCACCTCGCTGTGGATCTCGCTGCTCACGGCACTGGTCGGGGCGATCGCCGGCGGGGTCATTGCGTACGCCCTGTCGCTGAGCCCGGAAGGGTCGCTCGGCCGCCGCGTGTTCACCGCTCTCATGTCCGTCACAGCGCAGTTCGGCGGCGTGATGCTGGCGTTCGCGTTCATCGCGACGATCGGCATCAACGGCCTCGTCACCCGCCTGCTCTCAGCGTTCCCCGCACTGACGCCCGATCCGGGGTTCCTGTCGTCGCTCGGCGGGGTCGCCGTCGTCTACTGCTACTTCCAGATCCCGCTCATGGTCATCGTGTTCCTGCCTGCCGTCGAGGGACTGCGTCCCCAGTGGCGGGAGGCGACCGAGAACCTTGGTGGTACGAGCTGGACGTACTGGACCCGGGTCGCTGGACCCATCCTCCTGCCGAGCCTCCTGGGCAGCTTCCTGCTCCTGTTCGCCAACGCGTTCAGCGCGTTCGCCACCGCCGCCGCGCTCATCAGCCAGCAGTCGGTCATCGTGCCGCTCGAGATCGAGTCCGCGCTGCGGAACGAGAACGACCTCGGCATGGACGCGTACGCGCAGGCCTTGGCCTTCGGGATGATCGTCGTGGTCGCCCTCGTGATGGGGGCTTACGCGCTCCTCATGAGGCGGGCCGCCAGGTGGGCCCAGTGACGCCGCGGGGAGCCTGGTTCAGGCGCATCGTCCTCGGGTTGGCGCTGGTCTACTTCCTCGTACCGCTCGCGTCCCTCGCTGACTTCTCCGTCCGATTCCCGCTCACGGGAAAGGTGGACGCAGCCGCCTGGCAGGCGCTGTTCGGTGGTGGGGAGTCCGACAAGCTGAGCCTGCTTCGCGAGGGCCTGACGAACTCGCTGATCATGGCGGTCATGGCGGTCGTCATCTCGCTCGGGCTGCTGCTTCCGACGATGGTGCTCGTACGGCTGAGACTGCCGCGGATGATCAAGGTCATCGAGTTCGTGTGCCTCTTGCCGCTCACGGTCCCCGCGGTGGTGCTCGTCGTGGGACTGGCCCCGGTCTACCTCGTGATCTCGACGAAGATCCTCGACTCGAACACGATCTGGCTCGCGTTCGCGTACGTGATCCTGTGCCTCCCGTACGTCTACCGCGCCCTCGACTCGGGGCTCCGCGCGATCGACCTGAAGACGCTGTCCGAGACCGCGCGGTCGTTCGGCGCCTCGTGGCCGACGGTCCTGATGCGGGTACTCGTGCCGAACCTGCGCAGCGCCCTCGTCTCCTCGGTGTTCGTGACCCTGGCGGTCGTGCTCGGCGAGTTCACCATCGCACGCATGCTCGCCCGGACGAACCTCCAGACGGCCCTCTTCGAGATCAACCTCTCCGACGGACAGATCGCTGCTGCGGTCTCTCTCCTCATCCTCGGCGGCACCATCCTCCTCATGGTGACTCTCGACCTCATCGTCGCTCTCCAGGAGCGGCGCATCCGTCCCTCGACCCGATCGGACGTCTCATGACCGAATCCGTGACATCCACCGCCGTGACCTTGTCTCACCTGACCCGTACGTTCGGGAAGGTCAAGGCCCTCGACGACTTCAGCCTCGATCTCGCCCCCGGCGAGCTGGTGGCCCTGCTCGGCCCTTCCGGGTGCGGCAAGACAACGGCCCTCCGCGCGCTCGCCGGGCTCGAGGGCGTCGACTCGGGTGCCGTCGTCGTCGGCGGCCGCGACGTGACTCGGCTCCCCGCGAACCGGCGGGACATGGCGATGGTCTTCCAGTCGTACTCGCTGTTCCCCCACCTCACGGTCGCGGGCAACATCGAGTTCGCACTCGGGCTGCGGAAGGTCCCGTCGCGGCGCCGCGCCGAGGCCGTCGCGCACAACCTCGAGCTCGTCGGGCTCGGCGGTCACGGGGACCGCTACCCGCACCAACTGTCCGGCGGACAGCAGCAGAGGGTGGCCCTCGCGAGAGCGCTGGCTGTACGGCCTCAGGTGCTGCTGCTCGACGAGCCGTTGTCCGCCCTCGACGCGAAGGTCCGTGTCCAGCTCAGGGACGAGATCCGGCGGATCCAGACCGAGGTGGGCATCACGACGCTGTTCGTCACGCACGACCAGGAGGAGGCCCTCGTCATCGCTGACCGGATCGGCGTGATGGAGTCAGGACGACTCGTACAGGTCGGCGATCCTCGCGAGATCTATAGCCGGCCCGCGACACCATTCGTCGCCGACTTCATCGGTACGACCAACGCCCTGCAAGGACACGCCATCGACGGCGTGGCCCACGTGCTCGGGCAGACCGTTCCCCTGCTCCCCGGCTCGCCGACCGGCCCCGTCTCGGTGCTGATCCGTCCCGAGAGCATCACGCTCAGGCCAACCGCTGACGGAGCCGGCACGGTCGTCAGCACCGGCTTCATGGGCGCGACGTCACGAGTAAGGGTGACACTGACCGACGGAACGCTCGTCCTCGTCCAGCTCCGCGGCTCGACCCGTGACGGACTCGTCCCCGGCGATCGGGTCGCCCTCGAGCTCGCCAGCATCCCAGCCCTCGCCCGGTAGGTGCCTGCGAGCTAGCTCCGACCAGCGTGCTCAGCTGTTGGCGACCGCCGCGCGCTCGATGGGCAGACCGGCACTGAAGCGCTGCACGTAGGCGTCGAAGCCGGCGACGTCGGCCGGGTCTGGCTCGATCGTCTCGAGGCCGGCGCCGGCGAAGACGTGGCTGCTCAGGTAGTCGGCGAGCGACTGCCCATCCGCACGGTCCCGTGCGTACGCGGCAAGGAGGGCAATGCCCCACGCGCCCCCCTCGCCGGCGATGTCACCGACGGAGACCGGCGCGTCTACCGCGGCGGCGAGGTAGCGCTGGGCGACACCCTTGGTCTTGAACAGCCCGCCGTGGGCGAACAGCGAGTCGAGCTGTACGTTCTCGGTCTTCAGCAGCACGTTCATGCCGATGCGCAGGCTCGAGAGGGCCGCGAACAGCTGGGCGCGCATGAAGTTCGCGAGCGTGAAGTGGCTGTCGGGAGTCCGTACGAACAGCGGACGGCCCTCCTCGAGACCGGTGATGTGCTCGCCGGAGAGGTAGTTGTACGCGAGCAGCCCGCCCGCGTCCTTCTCCCCCTCCAGGGAAGCGGTGAAGAGGCTCTCGAACACTGAGCCGATGTCGGCGCTCGCTCCGATCCGTGTGGCGAACTCGCCGAACACTCCCACCCAGGAGTTCAGCTCGCTGGCTCCGTTGTTGCAGTGGACCATCGCGACCAGGTCGCCCGCAGGTGTCGTCACGAGGTCCAGCTCGGAGTGCATCTGGTCGAGGTCGTGCTCCAGCACGACCATGGCGAAGATCGATGTGCCGGCGCTGACGTTGCCCGTACGTCGCGCGACCGAGTTCGTCGCCACCATGCCCGTACCGGCATCACCCTCCGGCGGGCAGCACAGGATGCCCGGCTGGAGGACGCCGGACGGGTCGAGCAGCGCCGCGCCTTCGGGCGTGAGCGCTCCTGCAGGCTCGCCGGCGGACAGCACCGACGGCAGTATGTCGCCGAGCGTCCAGCCGAAGCCACGGTCGGCGATCAGGTCGCCGAACTGCCCGACCATGGTCTGGTTGTACGAGCCGGTGGAGATGTCGATCGGGAACATGCCGGACGCGTCGCCGACCCCGAGCACCTTCTTGCCCGTCAGCTGCCAGTGCACATAGCCCGCGAGGGTGTTGAGGTGCGCGATCCGGGAGACGTGCTCCTCGCCGCCCAGGATCGCCTGGTAGAGGTGGGCGATCGACCAGCGCTGCGGGATCGCGTAGCCGAAGACCTTCGTGAGCTGCTCACTGGCCGGGCCGGTGATGGTGTTGCGCCACGTACGGAACGGGGCGAGCAACCCGTCGGACGCGTCGAACGCGAGGTAGCCGTGCATCATCGCCGAGACGCCGAGCGAGCCGACCGTCCGCAGCTCGACCCCGTACCGCTTCTGGACGTCTGCCGCCAGCGATGCGTACGCGGCCTGCAGACCGGTCGTCACGTCGTCGAGCGAGTAGGTCCAGATGCGGTCGACGAACTGGTTCTCCCAGTCGTAGCCGCCCGTGGCGATCGGCGCGTTGTCCTCGCCGATCAGCACCGCCTTGATCCGGGTCGAGCCGAACTCGATGCCGAGGGCTGTCCGGCCCGTCTCGATGGCACTGCGAACGCTCAACTCGTCGATCATCGGTGATCCTTCCCCAGAACCTCGGCGGCGGTGGCGCCGGCTCGATCGCTGCCGACGATACCGCCATCGACCCTGCCGGGAAGCCGGTAGGCCGCCTTGTCAGGCGCCGTTCTCAGGGGACGATGTGACCGGCCGCCCTGTACAGGTCGTACCACTCGACCTTGGTCAGGACGATGTCCCCACCCTTGGCCGCGGCGGTCACCCGCTCCGGGTTCGTGGTGCCGGTGACGACCTGCATCTGCGCAGGATGCCGGACGATCCACGCCGTCGCGATCGCCTCCGTCGGGACGTCGTACTTCGCCGCGAGCCGGTCGATGACCACGTTGAGCTCCGGGTAGTCGGGGTTGCCGAGGAACGGGCCGTTGAAGAAGCCTGCCTGGAACGGCGACCACGCCTGGATGGTGATGTCGTGGAGGCGGCAGTAGTCGAGCGTGCCGATCGTACGGTCGACGGACTGGTCGAGCGCACCCATGTTGATCGACATCCCCTGGGTGATGAGGTCGGCGTGGGTGATCGAGAGCTGCAGCTGGTTCGCGACGAGCGGCTGGGCGACGTACTTCTTGAGCAGCTCGATCTGTCCCGGGCTCTCGTTGGAGACGCCGAAGTGCCTGACCTTGCCCGCGCTCTCCAGCTCGTCGAACGCTTTCGCGACCTCCTCGGGCTCCACGAGGGCGTCGGGGCGGTGCAGCAGCAGGATGTCGATGTGGTCGGTGTCGAGCGCCGTCAGGGAGTCGTTCACCGAGGAGATGAGCTCGTCGTAGGAGAAGTCGAAGTACGGGCCGTCCTCGCGCACGAGCCCGGCCTTGGTCTGCAACGTGATCTCGTCGCGCTGGGAGGGCGTCAGCTTGAGCGCCTCCGCGAAGCGTCGTTCGCAGCCGTGCATCTCGGACCCGTACACCGCCGCGTGGTCGAAGAAGTTGATCCCCGCGGCGAGCGACGCGTCGTACAGGGCGCGGACCTCGGCGTCCGACTTGTCCTGGATGCGCATCACGCCGGTGACGATGGCGGGTACGACGAGGTTGGTTCCGGGCAGCCTGAAAGTCTTCATGGTGTTCCTTCCAAGGGTTCGTTCCGAGCATAGGCCTGGCGCATCCACACCGCGCCGAGGGCGGCGACGGCGAAGAATCCGAACATGGCCGAGGACATCGCCATGACCGACTGCTGGCCGAGGACGCCGGTCAGCGGTGTCATCAGCGCGCCGGCGAGGAACGGAAGCCCTCCGCCGAGCGCCGAGGCCGTGCCCCCGTACCGTCGGCCGAGGATCTGGACGATCGACGAGTTCGACGGCAGGTACGTGCCGAGGCCCAGCGTCATGCCGCTCAGGCACAGCCAGACCACCGCGAGGGGCGGTCGGTGGTCGGCGGTGGCGAGGGTCGTGACGAAGAGCGTGGAGACCGAGACGGTCTGTACGGCGACGGCCACGGCCCTCAGCACGTACGGACCGGTGCGCAGCACGAGCAGCCGGTAGACCACGCTCGAGGTCACCATCGCGAGCGCGTTGACGGCGAACACGAGGGCGTACGCCTGCTGGCTGATCCCCAGGTCGTGCTGCAGCACGAACGACGACCCGCCGATGTAGGTGAAGAAGCCGCAGACCGTGACGCACTGTACGAGGACGGGGTTGCGGAACAGTGGATCGGCGAACAGCTCGCGCGCTCGCAGGCCCATCTGCCGGATCCCGCCAGGGCGACGCTGGTCCGGCGGCAGCGTCTCGGGCAGCCCGTACAACCCTGCGACGATCATCGAGGCACCGACGACGGCGAGGAACCAGAACACCGTGCGCCAGTCGCCGAAGCGCAGCAGTCCCCCGCCGATGACGGGTCCGATCACCGGGGCGATGAGACTGACGGCAGAGAGGCTTCCGAAGCG
>JADGPB010000143.1 GCA_017882655.1 Propionibacteriales bacterium | reverse complement strand
TAGCTTCGACTGGTTGTAGGCATCCTGCCCGGAGTACCGGCGCTCGCCCTGTAGGTCTTCGAAGTCGATCGCGCCCAGCGACTGGGCATTGGACGACACGGTTACGACCCGCGCCGGGGCACTGGCCTTCAGCCGATCCAGCAGCAAGTTGGTGAGGAGGAACGCGGCCAGGTGGTTCACGGCGAAGGTGTGCTCGAGCCCGTCGGCCGTGATGTGGCGGGTGGCCCAGTAGCCACCGACGTTGTTGACCAGCACGTCGAGGCGCGGGTAGGCGTCGAGCACCTCCGAGGCAAGGCGGCGCACCTCAGACTGTGATGACAGATCGGCGCCAAACGCGTCCACATCCGGATTGCCCGTCGCGCCGCGGATGTTGGCTGCCGCGGCCTCGGCGCGCCCGATGCTGCGGCCCGTGATGGCTATGCGAGCACCGAGCGCCGCGAGCCCGACGGCGGTGGCCCTGCCGATTCCGCCCGTGCCACCTGTGATGAGTACGGTCCTGCCTGTCATCGACGCGTTGCCATCAACCATGACCGACTCCTCGTCCTTTCAGCGGTGGGCGCCGGCTGCGTCGCCGGCGCCCACTCGGAGGCCTCACGAAACGATGCTCGTCATGCAGGGGTAGGGCGGGACGTGAGCTCCGACCTCCGAACGGCTCCGTCCGACGCACCATCGGGCCCGACCGTCAGGAAGGCGACCATTGCAAAGAAGCCGAAGTTGAAGACCCCGAGGAGGAGCAGGACGGCGAACCACGTCTTGCTCTCGAGCTGCCAGGCGTTCATCAGGGCTCCGATCCACGCCACGAGGCCGGCAATCAGGCCGCCGAGGATCGCGAGTCCGCCGACGATTCCGAGCGGGAGCATGAGCCACGCGACCGCGCTCCCCCTGAGCCCCACGATGGCAGGGCCCTGCATGACGAACACATCGTTCGCGTTCGCGATCGACACGGCCACGATGGCCAGGATGGCGCCCGCGATTACTGCGAGCCCGCCGCCGATAAAGAGCTTGGTGACGGTTGCCTTGGACATGGGTTGTCTCCTTTCGAGACTGACGAAGGTCTGTTCTGATCGGTGTGGATGAACGGGGCCACGCTCTGGCCCGGTGGATACAAGCAGTCGGCTGGTCACGCGGGTTCCGGGATGGCGCCGATCCCAGCGGCCGCAGCGGCTCTCGGGGCCGGATCGCTGAACCCCTTGACGAGCAGCACGATCGGGAGGATCAGTTCGAAGAGGCCGCCGGGCAGAACGGCGAGCAGCCCGGCGCCCTGCGTCACGTCGGTCACGCCGAACAGGTTGAGGACGCAGCCGATGAGAAGGACTGCGTAGCCGATGAGCCCGAGGACGGCGAGCGAGCGCGGGACCAGGCGTGATCGGTACAGCAGGAACGCAAAGACCGTCCCGCCCACGCTCGTGACCAGGTACAGCACCACGATCCCGACGTCGTGTGCGGCCTTGAGAACCGGGCCCAGCGACTGAGAGACGGCCGAACTCACGGTGCCGTCGCGCAGCCCGGCACCGACCGTGACAATCAGGAGCGGAGCCGCCATGTAGAAGAAGATTTGCAGCACCAGCTCGATGACCCGCTCACCGACGTACCCGAGGGCCAGCGGCTCGCTGGTCTGCTTCAACAGCGGGAACATGAGGATCGCGATGCTGACGACGGCGACGCCGGACACGAACGCAAGCAGGGCGCCCACGGTCAGTGCATTTGCGTCTGCGGAGATGCCGGTCAGGTAGTCGGGTCGCTTGAGGATGCCGGTAAAGAGTTGCTCCGCGATGATGAACGCGATGGTCTGGATGAGAAAGAGCAGGCCCACGATCGTCGCGGTCCTTCTGGTCGAAGTCATGTGGTTCTCCTCTTCGTGTGGTGTGCGTGTATGTGGTGTGCGTCCAGGCACTTCAGGCACTCGGCGGCTATGGGCAGTTGGGCTCGGACGTGCAGCGTCAGGCGACGGCCGGCAGGGCCGACGCCTCGGCAGACACGGTGATGGCGACCTTGCCCCGGGCGTGTCCCGCGCCGACATGAGCCATCGCCTGAGCCGTTTCGCTCAGTGGGTACGCACGATCGATGACAGGCACGACCGTGCCGGCCTCGACGAGCTCCTTGAGGGTGACCAGGTCGTCGAGCTTCGGCGCAAGGAGGAACGGCCGCAGCGTCTGGCTCACGAAGCGCGACATCAGGTGCGCCCGGACGACCCTGGCGCCGCTGGCGAGCCAGCGGTTGCCGAAGTTGCCGCCGTTCGGGACGAGGGTCCCGGCCGGGGTGAGCACCCGCCGGAGCTCGGACAGCGAGTGGTCCGCGACGTTGTCGAGGATGAAGTCGTACCGCTCGTCGCCTCGGGTGAAGTCCTCGCGGGTGTAGTCGATCACGTGGTCGGCGCCGATCGATCGGACCAGCTCGGCGTTGCCGGCGCTGCAGACGGCCGTGACCTCCGCGCCGAACGCCTTCGCGATCTGCACCGCGAAGGTCCCGATCCCGCCCGAGGCGCCGTTGATGAGGACCTTCTGGCCGGGCTGCACGTTGCCGTGGTCCCGGATCGCCTGCAGCGCGACCATGCCCGCCATCGGCACCACGGCCGCCTGCTCGAAGGTGACGTTCGTCGGCTTCAGAGCCAGCGCGTCCTCGTCGGCGATCGTGTATTCGGCGTAGGAGCCGTTGGATGATCCGAAGACCGCGTCGCCGGCCTTGAAGCGGGTCACGCCGCTGCCGACGGCCTCCACGATCCCGGCGACGTCCGTCCCACGGACGGGCTGCTTGGGACGCGGCATCCCGTACACGGGGCGAGCGACGTAGGGGAGCCCGCTCATCACGGCCCAGTCGGCCGGATTGACGCCGGCCGCACACACGCGGACGAGCACTTCGCTATCGGCGATCGCCGGCTTCGGGATCTCACGGGACTGGAGGACGGCTGCCGTGCCGTAGGTCTCCTGAACGACTGCTTGCATGGGACGCTCCTTCATCTGGCGGGCAGCGCACCTAACCAAGTGCGCGTACTCCACGCTATGCAGGCGGGCGGGCGACTCAATCCGGACGAACACGTACCGGACACTTAGACACCCCGGGGTTGCTCTCGGGGCCACTACGTACCGGCTCGGTGTTCCCCTCGATTCCCCGACGGCAGACAGCCAGCGACCATTCGGCTCATGCCCTACTTCATGGTCGAGATCTTCATGGCGGATGCCGGACAGCTCGTGCTGGGGCGCGCGACGTGGTTGCTGGAAGCCGCACAGTCCCGGCTAGGCACGGCGGGGATGAGCACGCGCACGATCGTTGCCGGCCTCAGCCGTGAGGACGATCGCCTGCTCTACTTGATCGAGGCGCGCAACCGTGACGTGGTCCGGCGCCTGTTCGCCGTTGCCCTCTTGCCGGATGGGCGGATCCGCGAGATCACGCTCGTCGGCGGCGGACGCCTAGTCCTTGCTCGAGACCCAGGAGGCGATATTGACCCTGGAGCTGAACCCCAGCTTGTTGAGGATGTTGTAAACGTGGGTCTCGACGGTGCGCTCGGACAGGAATAGTCGACTGGCAATCTCCTTGTTGCTCAACCCGTCGGCTATCAGCTGCGCGACCTCCTGCTCGCGTTTGCCGAGCGGACCCCCGGGCTTGTCGAGCGTCCGGCCTGTGGCTGGGGTCGTCTTGTCCCCGAGCGCCAGCGCCACCGCACCCTCGCGATCGAGGTGCGCACCCTCGTCGAAGAACTTCTTGTAGCGGTCCTCGCCGAGCCCGGCCTTTGCCTGCCCTTGAGCGTTCTCGACGAGCGCCCTTGTGAACGGGCTGATCGGCGCACCGATATCGAGGCGCAGCATCTCGGACGATCCCAAGAGCCTCGCGGCTCGCTGCCCGTTGCCTGCCGTTGCGGCGCTGCTTGCCAGCATTTGCATCCGTAGCACGAGTCCGTGGCGGTCGTCGATGACGAGGGAGGCGCGCAGCGCTTCGATCAACGCCGCCTCCGCGATCGTATGGTCGCCAAGCATCAGCGCGCCCATTCCCGCACTCGTGAGGTGGGTGCTGAGCATGAACAGCTCCCCGCGCTCCCGGCACCGCGCGGCAGCGGCAAGTCCGACATCGCGCATCCGCATGAAGTCGCCATCTAGGAACGCGACAAAGGCCTCGGACTGGGCGGCTGCGATGAACGACATGTCGTCGCCAGGCTGAGCCGCGAGCGCGGTGGCCTCCGCGGAGGTCGCCCGAGCTGCGGACAGGTCGCCCGCAAGCACCTCCAGTGCCGCCTGGTTCGCAAGGATTCCAATAAGCAAGGCATCAGCCTTGAGCCGTCGTGCGATCGGAGCAGCCTCGGCGGCCGCCTCGAGGCCTGCCCGATGGTCCCCCTGGGTCACGGCGAGGCCGATCCTCGCGAACAGCGCGCGGCATCGGACGGCGTCATCGCGACCACGTCGGCCAAGGAGGGCGACCATCCAGTGGCCGCCCTCACTCACCGCTCGCGTTCTCCAGTACTGTCCAAGACCGGCCGCCATCGCCAGACCGAGGTCCGCGCCCTCCGGGTCGGCCAGACACCGCCGCAACGCGGCGCGGATGTTGTCCGCCTCGAGATCCAGCTCGTCCAGCGACGCGAGCTTGGTCAGGTCCCCTGGCTCGGCAAGATCAAGTTCGGTGAACCGACAAAGGTCCGCGTAGAACGAAAGGTGGGCGTCTCTGGTGACAGCCTCCTCGTCTGCCTCGATGAGCCGCAGCAGCGCAAATTCGCGCATGCTCTCGTGGAGGCGGAAGCGCGCCCTTCCACTCGTGCCCGCACGAATGAGGAAGGAACGGTCGACCAGATTCGTAAGCGAGTCCAACACGACCAGCGGCGTCTTATCTCCGGCCCGAGCGACCCGCTCCGCCGCTTCCAAGCTGAACGACCCGGGAAAGACGCTCATCCGTCGCAGGACGGCTCGATCGTCGTGCGCCAGGAGATCGTGGCTCCACGCGATGGTACCTTCGAGCGTCTGATGGCGCGGCGCTGCGGTTCTGCTCCCGCCTACGAGCAAGTGGAAGCGGTCGTTGAGACGCTCGACCAGCTGATCGACGCCTAGCGTGCGAAGTCGCACGGCCGCGAGTTCGATCGCCAGAGGGATCCCGTCGAGGCGCCGTGCCAGCTCAACCACGGCGTCCTGGTTGTGCGGAGTCACCTCGAAGCCGGCGCCCGCCTCCCGTGCCCGCTCGAGCAGCAAGGCGATAGCCTCGGACTGGGCGAGCCGGTCCGGCGCCATTCGCCCATCGCCGTCGGGCACTGATAACGGGCCGACCTGTACGACGGTCTCTCCTGCGACACCGAGCGGCTGCCTGCTGGTGGCAAGGATCCGCATCCCTGGCGCCTCGCGAAGCAACGCCTCGGCGAGCACCGCGGAGGCGTCGAGAAGATGCTCACAGTTGTCGAGAACGACCAGGACCTGCTTTGAGGAGACGTACTCGATCAGCCTGGAACCAGGCCACCCGCTCAATTCATCGCGGAGCCCGAGCGCGGTCATGACCGCTTTGGTAACGAGCTCGGCATCTCGGAGGCTGGCCAGCTCGACCATCCACGCCCCGTCCGCAATGCCCCGACGCAGGTCAGTTGCGGACCGGAGCGCCAGGCGGGTCTTGCCAACCCCGCCGGGCCCGACCAGGGTCACCAAGCGGGCGGCACTCAGCGCGGACTTGATCTCTTGGAGCTCGCGGCGTCGGCCGATGAAGCTCGACAGCTCCGCCGGCAGGTTCCCCCGTGTTGGGGTGGCCCTACCCACCATGGGTGGCTCCTACTTGCGAAGCGGCGGCCGGCGTGGAGTCGGACCTCGCCCAAGGCGGTCAGGCGCTCCGCGCGACGTCGGGCGCGGCGCCTGGCAACCGCGATTGTAGGTCAGCGAAACGAGTCCCCGGTTCTGCGACCAATCTGCCCTGGCGAACCACTGGGCCGATGCCATCGGGAGCTGGCGGCGCCTTCGCTCTGGGTGAACCAGGCATCGATGCCCGGCTCGGCGGTTCCGATCAGGCGATGCACTTCTGTGGGGACGACGCGGCCGTGAATGGCCATCAGCTGACGGACCTCGTCGTCTGGCGTCGGCTTCGCTCTCACCGGAAGGGCTCCCCATGGAGGCTGGACAGCCGCTGGCGTGCCACCGCCAATGTCAGCTCGTCGGTCCAACGCAAGGAGTGATGTGACTGGTCGGGGCGAGAGGTATTGCGCCGTCATGTCTGACGCTGGCGCGGTGGTCCGGTTCGTGCGGGAAAGACGCCCCGAAGTCCGCGTAAGGTCAGCCTGACGTGACCGGATGGACCGCGGCCCCCCAGCCGAATAGCACGGCAACTTGGCAGGCGCAACGACACCCGGTCGCGCGGGGCGTGTCCCATCCTCCGAGGCGAGAGAGGCCCGCGGTGTGGAGTCTGTTGGCCCGGCTTACGGCCCGTCCATAAAGGGAGGGGCTATCTCGTGAAGGGCCGCCTCGCGGTCAGCGAGATCGGCTCTCGGACACGACAGCCAGA
>JADGPB010000142.1 GCA_017882655.1 Propionibacteriales bacterium | reverse complement strand
CACCAGAACGCGAACACGCCGATGAGCACCACCACGAGGATGGCAGCGATGATGCCGATGACGACTCCCGGACGACTCCGGCCCCGTCTCGGCTCCCACTGCGGCGAACCGGGCGATGCGGGGAGGGCCCGCTGCGGCAGGACGCTCGTGGACGGCGAGATCACGGAGTCGACGACGACCGGTGCGAGCATCGTGGCCGCAGCCGCTGGTACAGCCACCACGGGCAGCTGGGCCGTCGGGGTCCCTCCCGCGAGGAGGCGCCCGATGTCGTCGCGCATCTCCTTCGCCGACTGGTAGCGGTTCTGGGGGTCCTTCTCCAGCGCCTTGAGCGTGATCGCATCCATCTCCGGGGTGATCACGCTGTCGAGCAGGGACGGCCGTACGGGCAGCTCGCGTACGTGCTGGTACGCGACGCTCACGGGCGAGTCGCCCTTGAACGGCGGCTCGCCGACGAGGAGCTCGTACAGCAGGCAGCCCGCCGCGTACACGTCGGAGCGGTTGTCGACGGTCTCGCCGCGCGCCTGCTCCGGCGACAGGTACTGGGCGGTGCCGATCACGGCGGCCGTCTGGGTCATCGAGGCGGACGTGTCGGCGACCGCACGGGCGATGCCGAAGTCCATGACCTTGACCTGGCCGGTCGAGGTGAGCATCACGTTCGCGGGCTTGATGTCGCGGTGGATGATGCCGGCTGTGTGGCTGTACTGGAGGGCGTCCAGCACGCCGATCTCCATCTCGAGCGCACGCTCGGGGAGGATCTTGCGTCCTTCGCGCAGCAGGTCGCGCAACGTGTGGCCGACCACGAGCTCCATGACGATGTACGGAATGTGGACGTCAGAGGCCGGATCGAGCTGCTCGCCCGTGTCGTACACGCTCACGATGTTGGGATGGTTCAGCCCCGCCGCAGCCTGCGCCTCACGACGGAACCGGGCCTGGAAGGTCGAGTCGCCTGCGAGATCGATGCGCAGGATCTTGATCGCGACAGGACGGCTGAGCCGCGTGTCGAGCGCTCGCCGGACTTCCGCCATGCCGCCTCGGCCCAGAACCGGCCCGACCTGATAGCGCCCGCCCAGCAGCGTCCCCTGCTCGGCTGTCACCATGACCCTCCCCAGACCCGTGCCCGACTGCTTAGTCCCGGCACATTGTGACCATTCAACATGAGAGAGGGCTGAACGTGCTTGCCGGGGCCTCTCAAGATTGGGTTAGCGCACGGTGAGTTCTTCATCGCGAGGCCTCGATCAAGGCCTTGGCGATGGGTCCGGCGAGCGCTCCGCCCGCGATGTCGGTACGGTCCACGTTCGCATCCTCGATGAACACCGCGATCGCGATGTCGGGGTCTCGAGCGAACGACACGAACCACGCGTACGGGTTCTTCGTGGGGTCCGTCTGTGCCGTACCGGTCTTGCCGCCGACGACGACACCGGAAACCTGCGCCTTCGTCCCGGTCCCCTTCTGGACGACGTTCACCATCATCTGCTGCAACGCCTGGGCAGAGGCGGCCGACAGCGCCTGCTTGTCGTCGGGTCCATGCCGGTACAGCACGCGAAGATCTGCGCTGCGGACCTCGCTGACGAGGTACGGGGTCTTGAGGACGCCGTCGTTGGTGATCGCCGCGGCGATCATCGCCATCTGCAGCGGGCTCGCCGCGACGTCGTACTGCCCGATCGCGCTGAGCATGGTCTGCGCCGCATCGATCTTCGTCGGGAACTGGCTCTTCGCGGCGTTGACGTCGGTCATCGGTGTCGTGTTGAAGCCGAACTTCTCAGCCTGCGCCCGGATCTTGTCCCCGCCGAGCATGGCCCCGAGGTTCGCGAACGCCGTGTTGCACGACAGCTGCAGGGCCCGGTCCATCGTCTGCTGGGTGTTACCGCAGTTCGACTCGTTGCCCAGCACGCTGGAGGAGTTCGGCAGTGTGAGCTGGGACGGGGTGTTGATGAGGGTGTCGGGCGCGATCCCGTTCTCGAGCGCGGCGGCCGCGGTGACGAGCTTGAACGTCGAACCTGGCGGGTAGATCTCGCGGGTTCCCCGGTCCGACAAGGGCCTCGTCGCGTCGGCGTTGAGCGCTGTCCATGCAGCCCTGGCTGCGGTGAGGTCGTGCGTGGCCAGGGTGTTCGGGTCGTACGTGGGGGTCGAGACCATCGCGAGGATCGCGCCCGTCTTGGGGTCGAGCGCCACGACGGCGCCCTTCTTCGTACCGAGCTGCTGCGCCGCGACCTGCTGCAGCTTGGGATTGATCGTGGTCTGGATGGTCGCCCCCACCGGTGCCGCGCCGGTGAACATGTCGACCAGCCGGTCGAGCGTCTGGCTGGACGCCGTACCGGCCAGCTCGGTCGAGTACTTCGACTCCAGCCCCGAACGGCCGAAGTCGTACGCGTACCAGCCGGTCACCGTCGCGTAGAGGCTGCCCAGAGGGTACGAACGCTGGTACTGGAAGCGGTCCTTGACCGGCGTCGTCGTCGCGATCTGGATGTCGCCTGCGAGGATGGCGCCCCGGTTCTGGGCGAACTCGGCGTCGAGCACTCGGCGGTTCCTGTTGTCGTCCGACAGCGACGCCTGACGCCACAGCTGGACCACGCTCACGTTGACCATGAGCGCCAGGAACAGGACCGTGGCGACGAGCGCTGTGCGGCGGATCAAGGCGTTCACAGTTCCTCCTGGTCGAACCGATACAGCTGTGTCGGCTCGTCGGGGTCGGTGGTGATCGGCCGTGTCGCGGTCGAGGTGGACGTCTCGTCGCCCGGGGTGAAGGCGGCCGTCGCCTCCGCGTCGTCCGGGTCGGGGAGGGCGCGGGCCGGCGGCTCGTGGTCGTCGGGCAACGCAGGGCTCGACGCGGTACGGGGCTCGGGGCGCGGAGACTGCGACGGCCGGAGCATGATCACCTGCGTGGCATCTGCCGACAGGGAGGCCACGTCTCCCTCGTCGACCCTGACGGCCACGGGGCGCCGGGCCTCATGGCTGACGAGGAGCATCACCGCCATGACCAGCCAGTTCGCCACCATCGACGAGCCGCCCTGGGACATGAATGGCGTAGTCAGGCCGGTGAGCGGAAGCAGCCGGGTGACCCCGCCGATGATCGCGAAGACCTGGAGCGCGAACACCAGAGACAGGCCGGCCGACAGCAGCTTGCCGAACGGCTCCGTACAGCTCAAGGCCGTCCGCAGGCCGCGCGCGACGATGATCCCGTAGACGAGGATCACCGCCATCAGCCCCACCGCCCCGAGCTCCTCGCCGATGGCCGCAGTGATGAAGTCGCTCTTGGCGAGCGGGGTCAGGCCAGGGCGTCCCAGGCCCCAGCCACGACCGAGCAGGCCGCCGTACGCGAAGCCGAACTGTGCCTGGATCACCTGGTAGTTCGTGTCGTAGTTGCTGAACGGGTCGAGCCACGAGCTGACGCGCACGCCGACGTAGGCGAAGCGCTGGTAGGCGAACCACCCGCCGGCAGCGAACAGCAGCCCACCGAGGATGACCCAGCTCGACCGCCCTGTGGCGAGGTACACCATGGCGACGAACAGGCCGAAGAACAGCATCGAGGTGCCGAGGTCCTTCTGATAGATGAGGACGAGCATGCTCGCCACCCACATCACCGCGATCGGGCCCAGGTCTCTGGCGCGCGGCAGCGTGAAGCCCAGAACCTTCGGGCCGGCCATCGCGAGCACGTCCTTCGTCTCGGCGAGGTAGCCGGCGAACGCCAGGCTCAGCACGAGCTTCGCCACCTCGGCCGGCTGGAAGCTGTAACCGAACACCCGGATCCAGATCCGCGACCCGTTGAGCTCGACACCTAGAGGGGTCAGCGGGAGAAGGAGCAGGACGAGACCGGCGAGGAACAGCAGGTACGGGTAGCGCCGCAAGATCCGGTAGTCCTTGACGAGCAGGATCACCGCGATCGCGGCCGCGATGCCGAGCACCACCCACAGCGACTGGGTCTGCGCGTCCGACCTTGCCGGGTCGGCGATGAGGTCGATCCGGTGGATCATCGCGAGCCCGAGACCGACCAGCAGGAACGTCGCTGGGAGAAGGACCGGGTCGGCGTACGGCAGCTTGCGAGTAACGACGAAATGCGTCGCGAGGCCGACGGCGAACCAGGCGGCGAGCACGTACGGCCAGGCCCCTGGCAGGTGCCCGTCGACGTCGAGGTGGGTCAGCAGGTAGCCGGAGATGCCCACAGCCTGCGCGAGCAGGAGCAGCAGCAGCCCGACGGCCGGCCTGCTCTTGTGGACGACGACTTCGCCCGTGCTCAATGCCGTGGCGGACACGTCAGCACTCGTCGGGCGCGCTCGGGATCGGGACGGTCGTCGGGGACTGCACCGGAAGCACGCTCGTGGAGCCCGAGGGCACGGTCGACGAAGTGGAGGTCGGCGGCTGGCCCGTCGACGAGGTCGCGCTCGAGGAGGGGATCGTCGTGCTCGCGCTCGGGGACGGGGCTGGGGTCTGCGTGGCCTGGGCCCGTGCCAGCCTCTGGGCGACACACTGAGAGGCCCGGGTCCTCAGCTCTTCGGCCGCGGCCTTTGCCGAGTCGATGCCTCCCTGCCGGATCGTGATGCCGGCCCGGACCTTCTCCTGGTAGGCCGGCGGCAGGTCGCTCATCTGGACGCCCGTATTCTCGACAAGACGATTTGTGGACAAACCGAGGAGACTGCCCTGAACGCCCTGGTAGATGCCGACCTGCTGCCCCGTCGGCGCGATGAGGAACTGCGTCATGGCGTACGCGTACGTGCCGTAGGCAGCCAGCCCGACCACGAGCACCACGGCGAGGATCGCCCCCCACAAGCCGAACCGGCGACGACGCTGCCCGGCTTCCGGCTCGTACCGGCCGCCGTCTCCCGCACCCGTCGAGGGCGCAGGCGCAGCAGGGACGATGTTGCCTGAGGCGTCCGTGGTCTCCTCCGCGCCGCCGTCTCCAAGATCGATGGGCTTGGAGCGGATCGCGGGGATCTCGCGAGTGACCGCGGCGCCGAGAACAAGGCCGCGCGCGGCAGTACGGGGTGGGGCGAGGACGGTCCCCGTAGTGGCGGCCTCCACATCAGCACCGGCCTCGACGACGTCGGAGACGATGATCGTGATGTTGTCTAGGCCTCCGCCGGCGTGGGCTGCCTCGACGAGGTCCGTGAGCACGAGGTCGAGGTCGTCGCCAGCGAGCGCATCGCCGATGACATCGTCGGTGACCAGCCCGCACAACCCGTCGGAGCAGAACATGATCCGGTCGCCATCGTGAAGCGTGACGAGCTCGAGATCCGGCTCGGAGATGGGCTGTCCGTTGAGCACGCGCAGAAGGAGCGAGCGGTGCGGGTGGACGTGGGACTCGTCCTCGGTGATCCGCCCTTCGTCGATCAGCGACTGGACCCACGAGTGGTCGTGGGTGAGCCGGGTGAGGTCGCCGTCGCGACGAAGATAGCCCCGGGAGTCGCCGATATGGGCGACTCCGAGCTGCTCACCGTCGAAGAGAGCCCCGCACACCGTCGTACCCATGCCGTCCAGGGACATGTCGTCGGCGACGAGCTCGGCGAGACGGTCGTTGGCCTTCTGCAGCGCGCCGCCCAGGACCTCGAGCATCTCGGCGCCCTTGTGATGCCCATCGGCCTTCTGAAGCTCCGTGATGGCGACCGTGGAGGCGAGATCGCCAGCGGCCGCCCCGCCCATGCCGTCGGCAACGACCACCATCGTCGGGGACGCATAACCCGAGTCCTGGTTGTTCTTTCTCACCAGGCCGATCTCGGAGTGTGCGACCGTGCGCAAGGTGAGCGGCATCAGGTCTCCAGTCTCATCTGGGTTCGCCCGATCCTAAGGCTGTCGGATGCCGTGACCACAGTCGGAGTCACGACTCTCACCTCGTTGACGAAGGTTCCGTTGGTCGAGCCGAGGTCGGTGACGACCCAGTCGCCGTTCGCCCGGCGAGCCAGTGAGGCGTGGTCACCGGAGACGTAGTCGTCATCGAGGACCAGCGCACACTCGGCCGAGCGTCCGATCCGGAACTCGTCGACGAGCGCGAGCCGGGTCCCGGCCTGCGGACCGGTGTCGATCGCGAGCACCTTCGCCTCATGCTTCGAGCGCTTCCTCGGTTCCGGAGATCGGGCCGCGCGCTTGTCCTTGGCATCGCCGGGGACGCCGGCCGGGGCGGCACGGAAGAGATCGGTACGGATCACGTTGGCCACGAGCAGCACGAAGAGCCAGAGAACCGCGAGGAATGCCACTTTGAGCAGCGTGACGATGAGATCCGCCATGTTCTGTCAGAGCCTCAGCTGGCCGCAGGCGCGTGGACGAGCAGGTGGGTCGAGCCGATGTCGATCCGGGTGCCGTCCGTGACGTCTGCCTCACGGACCTTGCGGCCGTCGACAGTGATCCCGTTGGTCGACCCGAGGTCGACGATCCGGATCGTCTGGGCGTCGCCGGTGCCGGTCACGACGATCTGAGCGTGCCTGCGCGAGATCCCCGGGTCGTTGATCCGCAGGTCGGCCTCCGTGCCACGCCCGATGACGAGTCCGGGCGGGTTCAGGGGGTGACGGACGCCGTTCACCTCGA
>JADGPB010000141.1 GCA_017882655.1 Propionibacteriales bacterium | reverse complement strand
GAGTTGCTGTAGGCGGCGATGGTCACGGGAACGGAAGCGTTGACCGGGTAGGTGGCATCCGGCGCAAGGACATCAACGGAGAAGGTGTTCGACGAGTTGGTGAGGATATCCGCCACGTTCCGGAAGAACAGGACGGTGGAGCCTCCCGAGTTCGTGGTGACGTCAGGTGCGCCGTACGACGAGTTGGCGAAGGTGACCCCCGGCGGAAGTGTCACCTTGTACCCGAGGTTGTAGCCGTTCGGGTTGGGCGAGGGGTTCGTGACGGTCGCGGTGAAGGTCAACGGCGTCGAGGTCAATTGGATGAGAGCAGTGGTCGGCCCGGACACGGCGACGGCCAGGTTCGGTGTCCCGGCCGCAATCGCCGGCGTCGGCAGTGCGCCCACCAGCAGTCCACCCAGGCCCACAGCAGCCACCATGGCATTCACCACGGCGAGCACGGCCAAGCGCCGGCTTCGAGGGGGGGAAGGTTTGGGTTGCTTGGCGACGATCTGCCAGGGGTGCATGCGTACTCCTAGAGCTTGGAGCGCGCAGAGCGCACCCCAATGTGGGCGCGAAACCATTGGGCCTCACCGCGAGACCCGCGCCGAGTATGTCAGGACGTGTTTTACCTAAAGTGCAGATGAGAACTCGTCCATTTCGTGTCGTCAGGAGGGCCGGTCGATGTGGTCGATGGCGCACATCGGTGTGGATTGGACGTACGGGGAAGAATGGGCGGATGCCAGAGGGTGACTCGGTGTTCCAGACTGCGGGGCGACTGCATTCCGCGCTGTGCGGCCACGAGCTCGTTATCGCTGACCTCCGCTGGCCGTCCTTGACCACGGCTGACCTGGTGGGGGACACCACCGTCGAAGTGGTTGCCTTCGGCAAACACATCCTCCATCGCCTCGGCTCCGGCCGTACTCTCCACTCTCACCTGAAAATGGAGGGTCGGTGGCGGGTCGGACCGCGAGAAGGCCGAACGGAATGGGGTGATCCGGCGGTACGAGCGGTGCTGGCGACAGACACGTACGCCGCGGTGGGGACCAGGCTCGGCATGCTCGATCTCGTCGCCACGCGGGATGAGCGCACGCTGGTCGGCCACCTGGGTCCTGACCTGCTCGGCCGGAGCTGGGACGCCGTACGGGCGGTCGCCAACCTTGCAGCCGATCCCGAAGCCGTCATCGGCGCCGCACTGCTCGACCAGCGCAACCTCGCTGGGCTGGGCACCGTGTACGTGGCGGAGACCCTGTTCCTGCAGCGGCTGTCGCCGTGGATGCCCGTCGGTGAGATCGCGCCCGAGCGCCTTGCCGGTACGGTCGCGCGCGCCCACACGCTGCTCGTGGCCAACAGGGACACGTACGCGCGGACCATCACGGGCAGTCGCGTCGAGGGGGAGCGGGGCTATGTCCATGGCCGGTCCGGGCTGGGTTGCCGTCGCTGCGGGACGACGATCGAGGTCGCGCCGCTCGACGAGGCCGGCCGAGTGATCTTCTTCTGCCGCACCTGCCAGGAGGGCCCGTTCCCGCCGCTGCGGCCACAGCGCCCGCTCGGGTCGTCGCCCAAGGGCCCGGAGACGCGTCGCGCCTATCGGACGCGCGGTTGAAGTGCTGTGCCCCCGTACCGAGGAGAGACCTCTCCGAGAAGGGAAGCGGCCGGACGTGGGAGGATTCGCCGGTGCCCGTGACGCTTCCACCGCTGGAGGACGTGCTCGGCCATGCCCACGTCGTGGCGGTGCCTATGCGGGTACGGTTCCGCGGCGTGACAGTGCGTGAGGCGGTGCTGCTCGACGGTCCGTACGGCTGGGGGGAGTTCTCCCCATTCGTGGAGTACGGCGATGTCGAGGCGGCTTCGTGGTTGGAGGCTGGGATCGAGGCGGCATGGATGGGTTGGCCTGCGCCACAACGGGATCGCGTGGCGGTCAATGCGACCGTGCCGGCTCTTCCCGCGGACCAGGTTCCGGCCCTCCTCGATCGCTTCGGCCAGTGCGGGACCGTGAAGGTCAAGGTTGCGGAAGCTGGACAGAGCCTCACCGACGATGTGGCGCGCGTGCGCGCAGTGCGGGAGTGCCGTCCTGACGCGGCGATCAGGGTCGACGCGAACGGTGCCTGGTCGGTCGAGCAGGCGTTGACGGCGCTGCGCTCGCTCGCCGAGATCGGGTTGCAGTACGCCGAGCAGCCCTGCGCGAGTGTCGAGGAGCTGGTCGCGCTGCGTGAGCTTCTCGATCGCGACGGCGTACGGGTCCCGCTCGCTGCGGACGAGTCGATCCGCAAGGCCGACGACCCGCTCCGGGTCGCGCGGTCGGGCGCAATCGAGTTCGCCGTCGTGAAGGTCGCCCCCCTCGGTGGCGTCGCCCGGACGATCGCGGTGGCCGAGAAGCTGTCGCAGCTCGGGGTCAGGATCGTCGTGTCGTCGGCCCTGGACACGAGCGTGGGGATCGCCGCTGGCGTGGCCGCGGCCGCGGCCCTGCCGACCGAGCCCCTCGCCTGCGGGCTGGGCACGGTCGCGCTGTTCACCTCCGACGTCTGCGCCGATCCGCTTCTCCCGGTCGCGGGAACCCTCCCCGTACGTGCCGTCTCACCGGTGCCTGATCCGGGACGGTTCGCCGCGGCTGCGGACCGTACGGAGTGGTGGCTGGACCGGCTCGCGCGCAGCTGGCACGTGCTCGAGTCGAGGAGTCTCGCATGAGCTCGTCCGTCGAGGCCGCCGGCCGGCTCATCGCTGACCTCGTGGCTGCCGGTGTCCGCGACGTGGTGCTGTCCCCGGGATCACGATCGGCCCCGATCGCGTACGTGGTGGCGGCTGCCGAGCGCGACGGCCGGTTGCGACTCCATGTCCGTCATGACGAGCGCAGCGCTGCCTTCCTGGGGCTGGGCATCGGCCGCGCCGACCCTGAGCACCCGGCGGTGGTCGTGACCACGTCCGGATCGGCGGTGGCGAACCTCGTACCGGCCGCGATGGAGGCCCATCACTCCAGCGTCCCGTTACTGCTGGTGACCGCTGACCGCCCGGTGCGGTTGCGTGGCACCTGGGCCAACCAGACATCGGATTCGCAAGGGCGGCTGCTGCAGTCGATCGCCTACTGCGCGGACATCGACCCCGTGACGAGCGAGGGAACGCCGTGGCTGGACGCACTGGTAGCGGCCAAGGGCGGTACGAACCGTCGCCCGGGCCCGGCACACCTCAACGTGTGCTTCGACGTCCCACTCCAGCCACCCCCCGACCAGAGGGTGAGGCTTCCCGCGGCTAGCCCCCCGATGGAGACGGACGCGCAGTCTCCCGAGTTCGGCTCGGCCGAGCTGGGGCTGGGGCCACGGACGGTCGTCGTTGCCGGCGACGGAGCAGGGGCCGAGGCGAGCGCACTCGCCGAGCTGGCGCGCTGGCCGCTCCTGGCCGAGCCCACGTCCGGCGCGCGTTTCGGAGCGGCTCGCATCGACGCGTACAGGCTGATCCTCCCGGCCCTGGCAGGCCGGGTCGAACGCGTCGTCGTGTACGGGCGTCCGACCTTGTCGCGCCCCGTGACCTCACTGCTGGACGACGCACGTGTCCAGGTGATCCAGGTCGTGCGGCACCCCGACGACCTCGGCCCAGGGCGCGGCGTCGTCCGAGTCGGCGCCGTCACCGTCACCGGGAGCGACGACCCGGCCTGGCTGTACGAATGGGCGGAAGCCGGTCTCACACGGTCGATGGACGCGATCGAGACCATCGATGCCTGGCCGGTGGTCACCGGACTCCACGTGGCGCAGGCGATAGCCGCCGCGACCCGACCGGACGATGCGCTCTTCGTCGGCTCGTCCAACGCCGTCCGTGATCTCGACCTCGTCGCGGCCGAGCTGCCGCATGACGCCCTGATCGTCGCCAATCGAGGTCTCGCGGGCATCGATGGCGCGATCAGCACGGCAATCGGTGTGGCGATCGCCTCGGGCCGTCCCACCCGTGCCTACCTCGGCGATCTCACGCTGCTGCACGACATCAACGGCCTGGCGATCCCTGAGATCGAGCGTGATCGCCTCCGGCTGCAGATCGTTGTGGCGAACGACGACGGCGGCGGCATCTTCGCGACCCTCGAGCACGCGAACCACCCGGAGGCATTCGAGCGGGTGTTCGGCACACCCGTCGGCGCCGACCTCGCGTCGCTCTGCGCGGGCTACGGCGTTCTCCATCGGAAGGTCCAGCTGGCCGACCTGCCCGAGGCGTTGGCCGACATCCCTCACGGCGTCACCGTGGTGGAGGTTGCCACCAGCCGTACGAACCTTGCTCGGCTCCACGCCGGCCTCTGAACGAGTCCGCTAGGACTGCAGCGCCCTGAGTACAGGTCGCAGCTTCGCCTCGGTCTCGGCCAGCTCAGCGGCCGGGATGGAGTCGGCCATGATGCCGCCGCCGGCGTACGCGGTCAGCTCGCGCTCGCCCGTACGGACCCCACACCTCAGCGCGATCCCGATCTCCCCGTCGCCGGCCGCATCGATCCAGCCGACCCCGCCGGCGTACACGCCGCGGTCCATACCCTCGATCTCGCCGATGAGTGCCAGCGCCGCTTCCCGCGGCGTCCCGCACACGGCCGCCGACGGGTGAAGGGCCGCGGCAAGGTCGAGCACGCTGCGGCCCGTGACCGCGACGCGCACGTCGGTCGCCAGGTGCCGTACGTTCGGCAGCGTCAGCAGCGACGGTCCCGTCACCTGCAACTCCCCTAGTGGTTCGAGTCTCTCGGTGACCGACTGCACGGCGTACTTGTGCTCCTCAAGGTCCTTCGCCGACGCGAGCAACCATGCGGCGAGCGCCTCGTCCTCGGCGGCATCGTCGCCACGGGCCACCGTCCCGGCGAGCACGCGCGACTCCGCGACGCCATCCCGCAGTCGCACGAGCAGCTCGGGTGTTGCGCCGACCAGCGGACCGACGAGGTAGGTCCAGCAGTCCGGGTACGACTCGGCCAGCCGCAGCGCCAACCACCGCAGGTCGATCGGGTTCTCGGTCGTGGCCACCACGCTGCGTGCGAGGACGACCTTGGCGAGCGCGCCGGTACGGATCCGCGCCGACGCGTCCGCGACCCGGCACCGCCACTCGGCACTGTCGACTGCACCGTCCACGACCGACACGGCTCCGGGACCCGTGGGCGCGGCCGCCTCCCGTACGATCCCGCTCTCGATCGTCGTCTCGAAGGCCACGCCGTCGCGCTGCCCCAGGATCCGGGCGGGCACGACGAGACGTCCGCCCTCGCCGTCGAACGCTGCCGACACGAAACCGACGAGTCCGGACCCCTCGACGCAGACCTGATCGTCGACCGCTGCGGACCCGACGATCCGCCGCCAGATGTCGGCGGCCTCATCGAGCCCGTCGCGCAGGGGAAGGATCAGGGCCGCTCCCAGGCCGACCAGTCCGTCGGCGCCATGTGTCCACGCGCCGGTCACGTCGCCCGAAAGCGCATCCGACAAGGGGAGAGAGTCGTGCCGGTGCACCGCACGTACCACCAGCGTGGGTGGCGGGTCAGCAGACATCGCAGGCCACTCTACCTATCCCGCGAAGCATGTCGCGCGCCGACCGAAGGCGCAGGCACGGGCAGTCCGGGGCGGACCCTGGCCAACCTGTTCTGTGACCCCGTCATCGTTTCGCGCCTATTCTGAGCCGCATGAGGCGTCGACCCACCTACCTGACCACCGAACAGGCGGCTGCGGTCTATGACCGGATCGGACGCTGGCAGGACACCCAGGCCTTCTACGAGTCTCGCGCCGTCGAGGATCTGGTGCGCTCCGGTGACTTCGAGCAGGCCCGGAGCGTGGTGGAGGTCGGCTGCGGAACCGGAGCACTGGCGGAGCAGCTGCTGTCACGCCAGCTCCCCGAGGACGCCACCTACCTCGGGCTCGACGTCAGCTCACACATGGTGTCCCTTGCTCGCGACCGGGTACGGCCGTGGACGGACCGTGCCCGCATCGTCAGTGTCGATGGCCGCTCCGCATGGCCGATCGAGGACCACAGCTGTGATCGTGTGGTCGCCACGTACGTCCTCGACCTGCTCTCGCCGGAAGCCATCGCGACCTTCTACGCAGAGGCTGCGCGAGTGCTGCGAACGGACGGCGTGGTCGCGATGACCAGCCTCGCCCCTGCAGATCGGGGAGCGGCGCGTCTGCTGTCGGCTGCGTGGATGCGGCTGTTCTCAGTGGATCCCCGGTTGACCGGGGGATGCCGCCCCATCGTCCTCGTCGACCATCTGCCGGCAGGGTGGCATCCGGTCCACCGCGCCACCTTCCGGGCCGGCGGCATCTTGTCGAGCGTCCTCATCGCCTCCCGTTCGTGATGTCGCGTAAAGTCCGCGTATGAAGCCTGCCCTCGCCCAAGGTGCCACCAGTTCGATCAGCAAGGACGTCGTCGAGACGATGACCGTCCCGTACGGGCGTGGGGAGTACCCCTTGTTCGCCGACATGCCGAAGGTGCTCGCGACCGCGGCGCTCGTCACGTTCATCGAGGCGGCGTGCGCGGAGACCCTTGCGCCGCACCTGGAAGAGGACGAAGTGTCGCTCGGTACGGTGATCGACGTCACGCATTCCG
>JADGPB010000140.1 GCA_017882655.1 Propionibacteriales bacterium | reverse complement strand
AGGCCACGTGGCGCACGAACGTGGCCATCAAGATCAACGACTAGTCGGACACGGTCCACCAGATCCGTACACAGCCCAGTTCATCTCGACGAGATCTGGGGACAACTGACGGATCCGCCATCAGGCGCCCATTGTCTGGGGTGTGGACCTCAGAAAAGATCATCAACCTCATCCGCTGGCACAGGCGCGGCGTGGCCACCGTGCTCGCCGGCGTCGTCGTCTTCGCCGCGCTCTCGGCGGTGACCGCCAAGGACTCCTCTGACCTCGTGACAGTCGTCGTGGCCTGCCGACTCGTCGCCGCAGGCACCACGGTCGGCGACAGCGACGTGAGGCTGGCCCGGATGCCGGCGCAGGCAGTTCCTGAAGGCGCTCTCACCCAGCCCCAGGATGCGGTCGGCAAGGTGGCGGGCACGGGGATCCGAGCCGGCCAGATCCTCACCGACCTCACCCTGGTGGGCGGTGCGGAGACCGACGGCACCGTCGTGCTCAGCGTGAGGCTCCAGAACCCGGAGCTGGCCTCGCTGGCGCCGCCTGGCACGCGCGTGACCCTGTACGCGACGACGTCAGCCCAGCCAGTCGCGTCGCACGTGCTCGTCGTAGCCGTCCCCACGGTCGGCAGCGGGAACGTTCTCAGCGGCTCGAGCGCGACCGTCCTGCTCGTACGGGTGACGTCCGACCAAGCCGGCGCCATCACGATGGCGATGTCGTCGTCGACTCTCACCCTGGCGATCGGATGACGGTCGTGGATGCCGTGGCTGCGTGCACACACATCTGGTTGTGAACCTGCAACACGATCGGCGAACCGCCTAGCCCGTCGCCTTCTCAATGATAGTTTCTCCCCGATCCGCGGGGCCTTGGGGGCTCTGCTACCCGCCTCCGAAAGGGCACTCCCATGCAAGGATTCAAGGACTTCATCTTCCGCGGCAACCTCATCGAGCTGGCTGTCGCGTTCATCATCGGCGGCGCTTTCGCGACCGTCGTCAAGGCCTTCACCGAGATCGTCATCGAGCTCCTGACCAAGACCATCGGCAACGTCTCGTTCGACACCTGGGCGCCCGGCGGCTTCTCCACGGTGGGCCCGTTCCTCACCGCTGTCGTGTCGTTCGCGATCTTGGCCGCCGTCGTCTACTTCGGGCTGGTCAAGCCGTACGAGGCCGTCACCGCGCGCCTCAAGAAGCCGGTCGAGGAAGCCCCGACCGTGCTGACCACCGAGGACCTCCTGATCGAGATCCGCGACCTGCTCGCTGCCCAGAAGTAGCATTCGCCTCGCCTTTCGGCCGACGTGCCAGCAGCCTCACATCACGGCCCTCCGACATTCGTCGGAGGGGCCGTGGTGCGTCACCAGTGCGGTGGAACGTCGGAGAGCAGTCGCCGTTCGTCGGCGTTGAGGGCGGTACGAGTCGGTGGTAGCTGAACATCGCCGTCGAGACCGAGCTGCGTCCTGGCCTCAGCGACGAGCGCGTACCACTGCGCCGGGCCAGCCGCGACGACCTCCCGACCGACGGGGAAGGGCCATGGCTCCTCAACCTCGAAGCGCGTTCGGGCGACCGCCTCGATCCGTGCCGCGGGCCATCCCGCGCGCTCAAGGGCGTCGAGAACATCACGCGCGACAGGCGCTGTGTCAGGAAGCTCCACGGATTCGCCCACGAGGCAGGACGCCAGCTCGCTCGCCCACCCGCTGAGTCCCATGAAGGCATCGTAGACGGGCGCGACTGGACCCCGGACGCACGAAAGGCCCGATCCAGAAGGACCAGGCCCCGAATGATCGGGCAAGTATTAGATGAGAGCGGCGCCAAGTGAAGGGCTGAAAGCCGTCTACCCACCCCCAGGAGACATCATCCTCGGCGCCGCTCTCTGGGAACACTGTAGGTCAGTGGGGCTCCGGCCACAAGGCCGGGTGAGAAGACTCACATGATTAGGCCGAAATCGCGACTCTGGGGACCTCGCTGGTATCATGCATCCCCGGGCACGAGGCGGCAGGTTCGCCCAGGCGAGCGCCGGGCATCTTCGCGGGCAGTGCCTCGGGTCGCATCGACGGACTCGTGCCGAACCTGGCAGAATGGCCGAGCCGTCAGGGCCTTGTAGCTCAGGGGATAGAGCAGTGGTTTCCTAAACCATGTGTCGGAGGTTCGAATCCTCCCAGGGCCGCTCCCGAGTCGCCGACCCGCCGGAATGAACGCCTCAGCCGTGTGGTTGGGGCAGGCGGAGGTGCTCAACACACATGGCTACTGTCGAACTCACCAGCGCGAACTTCTCTGAGACGATCGAGAAGTCCGACGTCATCCTCATCGATTTCTGGGCGGAGTGGTGCGGTCCCTGCAAACGCTTCGGCCCGATCTTCGATGCCGCAAGCGAGAAGTTCCCTGACCTCACGTTCGCCAAGCTCGATACCGAGAACAACCAGGACATCGCGGCCGCGCTCGAGATCACGAGCATCCCGACGCTCATGGTCGTCAAGGGCGGGATGCTGCTTTACCGCGAGGCCGGGGCGCTCAATGCTCCCCAGCTCGAGGGGCTGATCTCCGAGGTCGAGAAGGTCGACATCGAGAAGCTCAAGGCCGAGGCTGCCGCCGAATCATCCGTCTGACGTGCCGCCACGTGGTGGCCCTGACGACTGCAGCGGGCGTTCGCCTCACTTGAGCGCGACGATCCGCCGCATGGGGACCGCCAGTTCGACCTTGCCGTTCTTCCGTACCTCGTGCTCGAGGTACGCGATCGCCGCATCCAGGCGGGATTGGCTCGTCGTCGGCAGGTACAGGGCTGAGACCATCGTCTCGGCGTCCGTCCTCGAGTGGATCGTCACGTGGTAGCGCTCGCGCCCGTCCTCGTACTTCCGCATCCCGTGGTTGCGCAGCGTCGCCGCGAAGTCTGTGAACTCGAGGGGACCGGGAAACCTCGGCAGCGTCCGGAGGCGAGACGCGAGGTTGGCCCCTATCCGTACGTCGCCAGGTGACACCGGCCTCACCGTCGGGGCGATGAACGCCAGCATCCCGCCCGGACGCAGCACGCGGGCCGCCTCGGCCAGCAGCCGCGACGTGGGATGGATGACGACCATGCCCATGCTGGAGACGACCGCATCGAGGCTCTCGTCCGCGAACGGAAGGCGCAAGGCATCGCCCCGCACCCAAGGCCCCTCGTTCCGTCGCTGGGCCAGCTCCAGCTCGGCGGCCGAGATGTCGATCCCGACGACGAGCCGGCCTGGCAGCTCCAGCTCCCGCGTCATCGCCCCAGCTCCGCATGCGAGGTCGAGCACGGTCGTGGCCCTGGCTGAGACCGCACGGGCCAGCCACCGGTACGGGGTGTGGTGGCCGTTCATCGCCCGGCTCAGCACCTGCTCGGTGCTGCCTGGACGTTCCGTGTGGAACCCCTGCAGGTACGAGTCCCAGTCGACCCCGAATCGCCGCGCCACGTAGTCATCCTCGCCCCAGGTGGGTCGCCGCGTCGATCTCATCGAGGATCTTGCCCAGGCGGCGAACGAAGCGAGGAGCTCACATCACACGCTGACGAAGAGGTGCTCGGCCACGTGGTCGGGCAGCACCGCCTGGCCCGAGCCGGTCGAGATCTCCACGCCGCGCGGGGTGGCCGACACTGTCACCTCGGCGCCAGGGATGACCCCGATCGCGAGGATCGCTGCGAGCTCCGGTTCCTGCTGCAGGTGCTCACCGATCCGCTGGATCGTCGCGGTGATCGGCTCGGCGGTGGCGATCTCCGTCAACGGACGGTTCCCCTCGCGGAACGCCTGCAGCGCAGCCGCGCCGTTGTCCGTCGCCTCGGGGATCGGATTGCCGTACGGCGAGGTTCGAGGGTCGTGCAACAGGGCCACGAGCCGTTCCTCGACCGTCGGCGACACGACGTGTTCCCAGCGACAGGCTTCGTCGTGGACGAGCGCGATGTCGAGGCCGATGACGTCGAGGAGCAGCCGCTCCACGAGACGGTGCTTGCGCATCACCTCGACGGCCTGCGCGTGGCCCTCGGGGCTGAGCTGGATGAGCCGCTCGTCATCGATCGCCAGGAGACCGTCCCGCTCCATCCGGGCGACGGTCTGCGACACCGTCGGACCGGTCTGGTGCAGCCGCTCGACGATGCGGGCTCGACGAGGGGCGATGCCCTCCTCGAGCAGCTCGTAGATCGTGCGGAGATACATCTCCGTCGTGTCGATCAGCTGGCTCATCTCGGTTGCCTCCTGCGGGAAGCCTAACGGGGGACCTGCCGTGCGTTCGACAGCTGTCCAGTTGTCCTGAACCCCCCAAGGGGCCAGGGTAATCCCCATGAGCCGCACTGTGTCCGTCCCTGCGGGTCGCATCGAACGGTGGCTCGACACGTACTGGGTACGGCACGGGCACGGTCCCGTGACGGCCTCGGACGACGGCGTGGTGGTCGCGGGTACGGACGGTGCCACGGCTCGACTGCGACTGCTCTGGCCCGGTGTGGTGCTCGGCGACGACCCGCTGGCTGACCTCGTGGCGGCCGCACACTCACCCCGGCGGCTCGGCCTGCTCGCCGTACGTGCGGACGGTCACGCGGTCGGTCTCTGGGACGGTACGGCCGTCACGGCGTCCAAACGGCGGGGGCACTACGTCCAGTCGCGGACAGCCGCGGGCGGCTGGTCGCAGCAGCGTTTCGCCAGACGGCGCGAGAACCAGGCCAAGGCGGCATACGAGAAGGCGGCCGGCGACGTCGCCGACATCATCGAGCCGATGGCCACGAGGCTGGACGGTCTCGTCGCCGCCGGGAACCCGGCCGCGCTGAAGGCGGTACTGGCGGACCCGCGCTGCCGTCGTACCGCGGCGCTGGCTACGGCCGTTCCCCTCCCCCACCTGGAGCTTCGGGACACGTCACGCGAGGCGCTGACCGATCTCGCCGGACGGCTGCTCTCCGTGAGCATCGCCATAGACGAGCCGGACTAGCGCCGACCGAACGCCACGACGCCGGCGAGGAGCGCGAGCACAAAGGCGACCCCGATAGCCATCGGCGTGGCAGGTCCGAACAGCTGGGACCCGCTGAAGGATCCGGCTGCGGCGGGCGTGCTCGTCACGATCTCCGTCGGGCTCGGCGTCGCGCTGGGAGTGCTGGTGACGGACGGAGTGACGGACGGAGTCGCGGACGGTGTGCTCGACGACCCGCCGACGGACATGACGCCGTTCCCGTTCCCCTGACCGATGAGCAGGTACGACTCCCCGTCGAGCGCCCTGGCGATCCCGCGAGCACCAGTCTGGGCCGGGGCCGGGATCGTACTGGTCGTGGCGAAGCTGGCGGGATCGGTCACGACGATGTTCGACGCTGTCCGCAGCACGACCGCCTTCTGGGTCGCGTCGTAGTAGGCACCCGTCACGCCGGCCGTACCGTCGGAGACCTTGGTGAGCTTGTTGGTGCCCGAGATCGACGCCTTCGCGGGCGCCTTGTAGATGTGGCCTGACTGGGCCACCACGTAGAACTGGCTGTTCGGCTCGACGATCAGCGCCACGATCGTCTGTCCGGCCTCGGGCACCACGAGCTCGTAGAAGTGGAACGGCAGTGAGCCGTTCACCACGAGGCCGGAGAGCGTCATGTAGGAAAGGCGCAGCGTGTTGGCCTTCGGGCTCTTGTCGAGCGCGTACAGGTTCCTCGAGTCGTAGCCGACCGCGATGACTCCGGTCGTCGACTGGGGGTAGGTCAGCGTGGCGCCGACACGCCCCTCGCCGTTCACCGCGTACACGGTGGTCTTGCTCTTGTCCGCAGTCGAGTTGGCCGTCCAGTACAGGGAGTGATCGGTGTCGGTCGCGAGCCCCACGGGTGACGTGATGCGGGCGTCCGCCCAGGTAAACGCCACGGTGTCGGCCACCGCTCGAGGGGCAGCGAACACCGACAGAAGGAGCAGCGCTGCCACGACACCTGACGCGCGAAGGAGGCCGGACATGTGGGGCAGCCTAAACCGTCAGCGGAACAATGCCGTCAGCAGGACCACCACGACCAGTCCGACAAGCACCGCTGTCACGATGATCCGGCGGGTCCGAGGCGTCACATCCCCAACCCTACGAGCCGGACGAAGGACTGTGACCGCGAATGCCTGCCGATCGAGCTCACCGGGGTTACGTTAGGGCTGTGGCCGAGATCCCAGCAGGAGAGTCGGGCACCGCGAGCGGCGTAAGGCTCTGGGCGGTGAGCATCACCGATGTCCGAGGGCTCTTCCACCCGGCGGGCGATGTGGCGGACAAGCTGCGCAGCGACGTGCCCTTCCACGTGCTCAAGCCGTACAAGCAGAGCTGGTTCCGGCCGCTGCTCAAGCACGATCCTGGCGCGCCTGTTCTCGCGCCGGACTCCCCGCTCCCCAGCGACGTCGACAAGCTGCTTCACGGACACTTCGTGCCGCCGGACCGTCTCGTACCCAGCTGGCAGATCGTCACCCATTGGCTCGACGGGCTCTCCGCATCCTCGCTGCTGCTCAGCGTCGACCACGCGACCGCGGAGAAGCTCGACTTCGACCTCGCGCGGGCGGGCACGGCGTCCCACTTCGCGCTGCGCACCTTGTGGGCGCGCGATGCCGCGCTGCCGCTCGGGCCGATG
>JADGPB010000139.1 GCA_017882655.1 Propionibacteriales bacterium | reverse complement strand
CTCCCTGAGCGGGGGGACCCTGAGTCGCTGATAGGTCACAGTCCATGGAAAGGTATGAGCGTGGCTGTCCTCTTTCGTGCTCATCGCCGACCAGTGGTGAGGTGCCCATGACCACCCTCGCCGTCATGCTCGCGATCATCGCCTCGTTCTCGTTCGCCTCCGGTGCCAGTGCCCAACACTTCGGCATCGACAAGGCACTGGCTGGCGAGGCTGATCGCAGGCTGACGCTTCCGCGGCTGGTGAAGATGGTGCGCACCCGGGTCTGGCTGCTCGGGCTGGGGCTCATCGCGCTCGGAGCCGGTCTGCATCTGACGGCCCTCGCCATGGCGCCCATCACGGTGATCCAGCCGCTCGGGATCCTCGCCGTCGGCTGGTCGGTGCTGATCGCCGCCCGGCTGAAGGGGACGCCGCCGGAACGCAAGATCTGGTTCGCGGTGGGTGTGTCGGTGGTCGGAATCGTGGGCTTCACGATCCTGTCGACCCGATACACGACGGAAGCCACGGACATCAGCCTCGCCTCGATGCTCTGGACGACCGCTGCGGTCTGGGCCATGGCGATCGTTCTGGGAGCCCTCGGGCTCTTCGGTGCCCGGTCGATCCGCAGCCTGTGCTGGGCGTGGGGCGGGGCCGCGTTGTACGGGCTGGGCTCGGGGTACATGAAGATCATGGCCGAGATCATCACGCACAAGGCTGCGTTGACCGGCGCGGAGTTCATCACGGCGCTCGTCGGTCTCGTACTCGCGTACGGGGTAGGCGGCTGGATGATCCAGCAGGCATACGCCACCGGTCCCGCCGAGGTCGTCGTCGGCTCGATGACGACGGTCGACCCGCTCGCCGCGGTCATGGTGGGTCTGGTCGTGCTCGGCGAGGGCGCGCTCCTGACGCCGCTGATCGCGATCGGCATGGCGCTCGCCGGACTCGTGGCCGCCGGCGGGGTCGCAGTGCTGTCGCGGTTCCACCCGGACACGGACCGCCACCATCCCGTCGTCGAGGCCGAGGCGGAGGCCGACGTATGAGGCTGCTCATCGCCAGCGACACATACTCTCCCGTCATCAACGGCGCCGCGCGCTTCACCGAGCGACTCGGCCAGGGGATGGCCCGGCGCGGGCTCGAGGTCCACCAGCTGGCCCCCTCGACGAACTTCCACAACTTCACCGAAGAGATCGAGGGCGTGACCGTCCATCGCGTGAGGTCGTACCCCTTCTGGGGGATCGAGAACTTCCGCTGGGTGGCGCCATGGGATGCCTACCCCGAGGTGGCGCGCGTCGTCGCCGAGGTGAAGCCCGACGTCATCCACATCCAGAACAGCGCGTACGTCGGGCGTGCCACCGCCAACGAGGCGGTGCGCCACGGGATCCCTCTGGTGGCCACCAACCACTTCATGCCCGAGAACATCATGAAGCAGCTGCCAATCCCTCGCGTGCTGCAGCGTGCCGCATCGCAGGCCATGTTCCTCGACATCCGGCACGTGTACGGGAAGGCGCAGGTGCTCACCGCTCCGACGCCGAGGGCGGTGGGGATGCTGGAGGGCAGCGCGGGCCTCCACGGCGGGCTGGCGGTCTCCTGCGGTGTGGACACGGCCGTGTACGCGGCGGCGGCCGCAGCGGCCCCGGCGCATGACGTACCGGTGATCCTGTACGTGGGGCGGCTCGACCCCGAGAAGCACGTCAACGAGCTCATCGACGCGGTGGCAGAGCTGCCCGACGACGTCCCGTACCGCGTCGAGATCATCGGCGACGGAGCCGCAGGTTCGACCTGGATGAAGCTGGCGGCCGCGCGGAACCTGGGGCCGGACAAGGTGCGGTTCCACGGCTTCGTCAGCGAGAAGGAGCTGGTCGAGGCGTACGGCGGGTGCGACATCTTCTGCATCCCTGGCATCGCCGAGCTGCAGTCGATCGTGACGCTGGAGGCGATGAGCGCCGGCAAGCCGGTCGTCGCCGCCAACGCGATGGCGCTGCCGCACCTGGTGCACTCGGGCGAGAACGGCTGGCTGTACACGCCGGGTGACATCGACGAGCTGCGCCGGCACCTCACGCAGCTGCTGACCGACCCCGATGAGCGGCACCGCATGGGCGTCGAGTCCCAGCGGATCGTCGCGCACCACGGGCTGGACGCGACGCTGCAGAAGTACGAGACGTTGTACGAGCGGGCGATCAGCTCCGTCAAGAACGCGTGAGCCTCACGGTTTGATCGCGAGTCCCGACACCTGGTTCTCCATGGCGTCGAGCAGCACGAGCGTGCCGTCACCCCGTGTGATCTGGAAGGCGAGCGTGCCCGACACCGACTGACCCGCGCCCAACATGCCGGTCTTGAGCGTGCTGGTGGAGTTCGCGTCAGGGTAGGCGAGCTTCATCGAGGCGTTGTTGTACGCGTAGAACGAGTAGCGGAACGAGCCCGAGGTCGCCGTGATGTGGACGGTCAGCACCACGTGATCCGTTGACCACTGCGTGTCGGTGATCTCCCAGACGCCCGTGGCAGAACTCGTCTCGAACGCCAGCCCCGGCAAGGTCGTGCTGGCTGAGGGAGAGGATTCCGCAACGGTCTGTGCCGTGCGCGTGAAGTGGTCGACGGCGATGAAGGCACCGATCAGGAGCGCGAAGCCCACGAGGAACGCGACGAGGCCGCCGATCCGTCGCTTCGGCGGCTTGTACGTGTCGATGGACAAGCTGTCGGGCTTCGCCGGACCGATCGGCTGGCTACCCGGCGGAGGAGGCGGCGGTGGGGGAGCCGGACGCTTCGGGGCGAACGACGAGTACGGCTGGGCGCCTTGGACCGGGTGGGCTCCGTACGGCTGCGGGGCTCCGTGAGGCCGCAGGGCTCCGTACGGTTGCGGCGGGTACGGAGGCTGCTGGCCGTACGGGGGCTGCGGGCCTGGTGGAGGCTGCTGCGGGTAGCCCTGTGGCGGGTAGGGAGGTTGCTGCGAGAAGCCCTGTGGCGGCGGTCCTGCCGGCGGCCACCCTGACGCGCCCATACCGCCGGGCCCGATCTGGCTCGGCCCGGGGTTCCCGTACGGCGCTCCTGTCATTGGAACCAGGGTACCCACCAAGGAAGGCCGAGTCCCTCGATGATGTGAGCGATCCCACCGCCGGCGTTGTCCACAGGGCAGTTTCTTCCGGGAAGTTGTGTGGACAAGTGACGGTTCGGCCGCCCCGCGCACATGGTCGGGGTGTGACTACCGACCTTGTTCTCACCGCCCGTGGCCCCGCCGACCTGCTCGGCGCCATGCCCTACCTGCTGGGGTTCCACCCCACCGATTCCCTCGTCGTTGCCGTCATCGAGGACGCGACGATCTCCTGCGTGGCTCGGATCGACCTGGCTGACGCCGCGGTTCCCGACAGAGCGCTGCTGTTGCTGAGCGCGTTCTTGAGCCAGGTGGGCGATCACAGCCGGCTCGCCCTGGTCGGCTACGGCGACGACCCCGTCGAGGTGCCGGCGGTCGTGATGCGGGTCGCCGAGGAGCTTCCATTGGCCACGTTCGCCTCGCTGGTGGTCTGTGGGGGCGCGTGGTGGCATGTCGACAGTCCTGGGGAGGTGCAGCCGTACGACCCGGCGGGCAGCCGGATCGCGGCGGAGGCGGCATACCTCGGGCTCGCCGCACGACCGACCCGAAGCGACCTCGAGGGCCTCTTTCACCGTCCGTCACGCGTCAAACGACTCCCGGACGCGGCGGTCGAGGCTGCTGCTCGACGGGTCCAGAGGCTGAGTCCAGAGGCGGCTCGGCGTCGCCTGGACGTCCTGCTCGACGCTCAGCTGGCCGGGAAGCCGATGTCCATGACGACAAGGGAGTGCGCAGACCTGCTGTTGCTGCTCGACGTGCCTGCTGCGCGGGATGCGTTCTGGTTGCGGTTGGGCCGGGAGACCGCGGCCGCGTTCGTCGACCTCTGGCTGTACGTGGCGTGGCGGGCTCCCGTCGACCTGTCGCTCGGCGCCGTGTGCGCGGCAGGGCTTGCGGGCTGGCAGAGCGGTACGGGCGCGCTCGTCACCGTCGCGCTCGAACGTGGGGACCGGATCGGCGGTTGGCATCCGTTGTGGGACCTGCTCACCCGCATCCACGGACTGGCCCTGCCACCGTCGGCGCTCGACCAGATCCAGGCAGCCATGGCGGCCGAATGCGTAGGGCTGGATACGGTTCAGCGCCCCTTGCTTTGCGGCGGATAGACTTCCCGACCGACTGCACTGGCACCCAGACGAGCCGGGTGCTGCACGAGGAGGAACAGTGAGCCAGGTCGAGGCGACCCGCAGCGGACATGAGGCCCGCGGGTACGACATCGTCGCCGCGCAGGACAAGTGGCAGGCGTTCTGGGAGGCCGACAACACGTTCCGGCCCCTCGACGACGGCAGCCGCGAGCGTCGGTACGTGCTCGACATGTTCCCGTACCCCTCCGGCGACCTTCACATGGGTCACGCCGAGGCGTTCGTCATGGGCGACGTGGTGGCTCGGTTCGCGCGGCTGCAGGGCTACGACGTCATGCACCCGCTGGGCTGGGACTCGTTCGGACTGCCTGCGGAGAACGCCGCCATCCAGCGCAACGCGCACCCCGCCGAGTGGACGTACGCGAACATCGACACTCAGGCGCGCTCATTCCACCGCTATGCGCTGAGCGTCGACTGGAGCCGTCGCCTGCACACGTCCGACCCCGAGTACTACAAGTGGACGCAGTGGCTGTTCCTGCGCTTCTACGAGAAGGGCCTGGCGTACCGCAAGGACTCGTACGTCAACTGGTGCCCGAACGACCAGACGGTGCTGGCGAACGAGCAGGTCGTCCAGGGGCTGTGCGAGCGCTGCCATGCCCCGGTGACGAAGCGGAAGCTCACGCAGTGGTACTTCCGGATCACCGACTACGCGCAGCGGCTGCTGGACGACATGGCCGCGCTGGAGGGCAAGTGGCCCGACCGCGTCCTGGCCATGCAGCGGAACTGGATCGGGCGCTCCGAGGGCGCCTACGTCGACTTCGCCATCGAGGGACGCGACGAGCCGATCCGGGTGTTCACGACGCGGCCCGACACCCTGTTCGGGGCGACGTTCATGGTCGTCGCGCCGGATGCGACGCTGGCCGCCGAGCTGGTCTCCGATGCGCAGCGCCCCGAGTTCGAGGCGTACCTGGAGAAGACCAAGCAGGCCACCGAGATCGAGCGTCAGTCGACCGACCGTCCGAAGACGGGTGTCTCCCTGGGCGTGTCCGCAACGAACCCCGTCAACGGCGAGCAGGTGCCGATCTGGGCGGCTGACTACGTGCTGAGCGAGTACGGGACGGGGGCGATCATGGCCGTACCCGCGCACGACCAGCGCGACCTCGACTTCGCACGTACGTACGGGCTGCCCGTACAGATGGTCATCGACACCGGCGACCCCGATCCGGCCGAGACTGGCATTGCGACGGCCGGTGACGGCGCGTACGTGAACTCGGGCCTGCTGGACGGGCTGAGCGACAAGAAGTCCGGCGTCGCGCGGATGAATGAGAAGCTCACCGCCGACGGGCAGGGCGAAGCCGCGATCACGTTCCGGCTGCGCGACTGGCTGCTGAGCCGCCAGCGGTTCTGGGGCTGCCCGATCCCGATCGTGCACTGCCCTGAGCATGGCGAGGTGATGGTCCCCGAGGACCAGCTGCCGGTGCTGCTGCCCGACCTGCGCGGCGCGGACCTGCACCCCAAGGGCACCTCGCCCTTGGCGAGCGTCGCGGAGTGGTACAACACCACGTGCCCGACCTGTGGCGGCCCGGCGACCCGTGACGCCGACACGATGGACACGTTCGTCGACTCGAGCTGGTACTACTACCGCTACTGCTCGCCCGGCTACACCGACGGCCCGTTCGACAAGGCCGAGGTCGCGAAGTGGATGCCCGTTGACCAGTACGTCGGGGGCGTCGAGCACGCGATCCTGCACCTGCTGTACTCGCGGTTCTTCACGAAGGTGCTGCAGGACCTGGGGATGGTCGACTTCGGCGAGCCGTTCGAGCGCCTCATGAACCAGGGCCAGGTCATCAACAAGGGCAAGGCCATGTCCAAGTCGCTGGGCAACGGCGTGGACCTGGGCGCGCAGATCGATCTGTACGGGGTCGACGCGATCCGGACGACCGTCGTGTTCGCCGGCCCGCCGGAGGACGACATCGACTGGGCCGACGTGTCGCCGGGCGCGACGCTGAAGTTCCTGCAGCGCGCGTACCGCGTCGCCTGCGATGTGACCAGCGAGAAGGGTGCCGATCCGTCGACGGGTGACATCTCGGTGCGTCGTACCGCCCACAGGATGCTGGGCGAGATCACCGACCTTCTGGAGTCGCGTCGGTTCAACGTCGTCGTCGCGCGCCTGATGGAGCTGGTCAATGCGACCCGCAAGGCGATCGATACGAGCTGTGGCCCCGCTGATCCGGCGGTACGTGAGGCGGCCGAGTTCACCGCCGTCGGGCTGAGCCTGTTCGCGCCGTACCTGGCGGAGGAGATGTGGGAGGTACTCGGCCACGCGCCGTCCATCGCCAACGCGACGTGGCCGGTCGTCGAGGAGGCGCTTCGTACGGAGCAGCAGACGACGATGGTCGTCCAGGTGCAGGGCAAGGTGCGCGCGAAGATCGACGT
>JADGPB010000138.1 GCA_017882655.1 Propionibacteriales bacterium | reverse complement strand
GTCGCCGCGCTCCCCTCCCGTACACGTCGCCACGAGCACCTGGACGCCCTCGGCGGCGTACTTCGCCATGGTCGCGGCGCCCTTGCTCGACTCGTCATCAGGATGAGCGTGGACGGCCATGAGGCGCAGCGGCTCGCCGGCCTCGTCGATGCGTTGTGGCATGGGCATGCCCGGTATTGAACCACCGAGGCACTCACCAGCCGCCGTCTCCGGGCAGAATGGACTCTCGTGTCCACCGACGAGGTTTCCCCCGACGCCACCGCGACCCCGGAACCAGCGGTCTGGCGCGGACCGCGGACAGCTGAGGAAGAGGCCCGGATGGCCGCCCGGTACCCGCGACCGAGGCGCTGGCCGCTCGTCACCCTCGGCGTCGTCTTCGCCCTGCTGCTCGGCACGTGGACCCTCTGGACCGCGGTGTGGCACTCCAACCCCCCGGTCTCGGCCCAGGTGCTGTCGTTCCAGGTGGTCAGCGACTCGGAGGTCCAGGTAGTGCTGCACGTCGACCGTCCGAACCCCTCGATCGCCGGCGTCTGCACGATCATCACGCAGGCCGAGAACTACCAGCAGGTGGGCGAGGTCGACGCACAGATCGAACCGGGCAGCGAGAGGCTCACCGACATGACGGTGACTGTACGGACGATCGCCCGCGCCACATCTGCATCGCTGCAGGCTTGTCACGCACGCTCCTGATCTCCCCTTGGATTGCTAGCCTTGGGGGATGACCACGGACGACATCTGGCTGACCCCTGAGGCCCACGCGAAGCTGCGCGATGAGCACGAGTACCTCATCGGCAAGGGACGCGAAGAGGTCACGGCGAGGATCGCGTTCGCCCGCGAGGAGGGCGACCTGTCGGAGAACGCGGGCTACCACGCGGCGCGCGAGGAGCAGGGCCAGCGGGAACTGCGCATCCGGCAGCTGAAGGCGATCCTCGACAAGGCGAAGGTGGGTGCGCCCCCCGGGGCCGCGTCCGGCACGGTGCAGCCCGGGATGAAGGTCACCATCGCGTTCGACGGCGACCTCGACGACACCGACACGTTCCTGCTCGGCTCACGCGAGATGCTCGGGCTCGACGACTCCGTGGAGATGGCTGTGTACTCGCCGCAGTCGCCCCTCGGCTCCGCGATCATCGACCGGTCCGTCGGCGACGACGTCAGCTACGAGGCGCCGAGCGGCAAGCAGATCTCGGTGACGATCGTCGAGGCCGAGGTCTTCTGATCACAGGTCGACGAGGAGCCTCTGGGCCTCGGCAGGGTCGAGGGCTCCGGCGGCGACCTCCGCGAGCACTTGTTCCCGAGTCAGGGTGGGCGTCGGCTCGGGCTCCTCGGAGCCGCTGAGACCGAGGCGGTCCAGCACGGTGGTCAGGCGGAGCCGCGCCGTCGGGTACGACACCCCCAGGTGCTTCTCCAGCTCGCGGATGTTGCCCCGGGACGCAAGGAAGACGCGCAGCACCTCGAGGTCGGCATCGGACAGGGCACAGAAGTCGCACGGCGCGAAGTGCCCGCCGATCTCCGAGCCACAAGCCGAACAGCCCAGCCGGGTCGTCACCAGCCGGTCCCCGCACACGGGACAGGTGGTGGGGGCGCGGTACGTGGTCCGTGAGGTGCTCATCGGAGGTCCTCGTCGCTCGCGATCGCGTCGGGCAGCTTCACCGTCGCGTAGCCCATCACCACGCTGAGGTCGAGTCGGGCGGCGCCTGTGCCGAGGACGACTTCGTCCAGCCCCTCTTCATGGGTGCCGGACCAGGCGATCCTGCCGAGCTGGCTCTCGCCGTGGACGACGACGCTGGAGCCCTGCCCCAGCTGGACGGTCAGGCTGCCGGACTCGCAGCGGATCCGCGACCGGCCGGAGGTGATCGTGCCGTCGATCGTCACCTGGCCGGCCTGGGCGAGCACGTCCGACGCCTCGGCCACGTCCTTGAGGACTGCGGAACCTGCCGTGAGTCGCACCTTGCCGAGGTACGGGAGGCCCTCGGTCGTCAACGTACCGGCGGTGACCTCGACGTCGACGACGATCGACGGGTTGACCCGCAGCTGCAGCTCCTTGCCGAGCCCCAGCGACCGGAGGTCGTCAAGGCTTCGCGGCGGCCGCAGCAGCGAGAAGCCGTCGAGCGACGGCCCGGCGTCCCCGTCGGAGTTCACCTCGAGAACGGAGCCGTTGCGGCGGAGCACGTGGGGACCGTCGACCGCCACGGTGGCGACGCCGGTGTCACCCACGATCCGTACCCTCCGGCCCACTGCTCTCACGGAGATCCGGTCGACGCCGTTGGTGCCGGGCGCGCGGCGTTTCTTCGGCGGGTCATGGGGCTCCGATGAGGGAGCGGCGTGGGGGGTCGCCTCGTGCCATTCCGCCGAGGACTCGGCGGGCGTCGGGCGGGGCGGCTGCTCGAAGGGTGTGGGGTCGGGGGCGTTGCGCGCCTCATCGATACGTCGGCTGGCCTCGGCGGCGTCGATGCGGCCTGCGGCGAGGTCCTCCAGAATGCCGGAGATGTCTTCACTCATGTCTTCCACGGTACCCCGGCTTTCGGATATAGCAAGAGGGACTTTCCTTTATCGGAACCCGACAGCCAGATAAGGTGATCCTGTGCGCATGCCCCGCCCGGTCTTCGTTCTCGCGATCATCGCGTTTCTCGTGGCCCTGGGCTTCGGCATCGTCGCGCCGGTCCTGCCCGTTTTCGCACGGACCTTCGGCGTCTCGACCCTCGCTGCCGGCGCGGTGGCGTCGAGCTTCGCCCTGGTCCGTGTGGCGTCTCTGCCGATGGCGGCGAAGCTGGCCCGCCGCCTGGCAGAACGACGCGTCATCGTGGCCGGTGTGCTCATCGTCGCCATCTCCAGCGCGTGGTGCGCTGCCGCGACCTCGTACTGGCAGTTCCTGATCGCTCGGGCCGCCGGCGGCGTGGGGTCGGCGATGTTCACGATCGGTGCGACCACGCTGCTGTTCTCCGTGACCCCAACAGAACGGCTGGGCCGCGCGTCCGGCCTGTTCAACGGAGGGTTCGTGCTCGGCGGCATGACCGGGCCGGTTCTGGGCGGGATCCTCACGGGCGCATCCCTGCGGGCGCCGTTCGTCGTGTACGCGATCGGGTTGGGCGTCGCGGGCGTCGTCGCCTGGACCATGCTGCCGATGCACGGTGAGACGACCGCATCGGTCGAGGCGCAGGACGCTGAGGTGTCGATCCGCACAGCCATCCATGACCGGCGCTACGTCGCGGCGGTGCTGTCCGCGTTCGCACAGGGATGGCAGTCCAACGGGGTGAGATCGCTCGTGGTCCCGCTGCTCGTCGTCGAGACGCTCGCGAAGCCCGCGTCCTGGTCGGCGTGGGCGTTCGGCGCCGCTGCAGCCGCCCAAGCGTTGACGCTGTACGGATCGGGCTGGATCACCGACCGCGTCGGACGCCGGATCGCCCTCGTGGTGGGTTCCGCCGTGACGGCCCTGCTGGGGCTCGCGTTCATCGCGCCCGGCTCGTACACCGTGCTCGTCGTCGTGCTCTGCCTGTACGGCGTGGGCGCGTCACTCGCGTCGACGTCGGCGCAGGCGAGCGTCGGAGACGCCATCGGCCGTAGGGGCGGACCCGCGCTGGCCAGCTACCAGATGGCTGGCGACATCGGCCAGATCGCCGGTCCGCTGGCCGCGGGTGCTCTGCTGGATGCCGGCTCTACGGTCGCGGCCGTGGGGATCGGCGCGGGATTCCTCGTGGTCGCAGCCGTGGGCGCGATGTCGATGCCGCGACGGCTCGCGCCTGCTCAGTCCTGACCGAGGCGACTGAGGCCCTGGACTGCCAGGGCGACGTAGTCTTCGGCCACGAAGTCGTCGAACAGGCTCGACTGGATGACCATCCCCATCACCAGGCCAACAAGGAGTGATGCCACGGCGACGCTGTCTCCGCCGTAGCCGTGGGTCTCGCACCACTGCTCCACGTGGGCCGCGACGCCGACAGGCAGCCCTCCGGCACGGTCACGCAGCAGGTTGCGCAGGCGCTCGTCGCCGGCAGCTCCGGCCCAGACCTGCAGCAGGAGCGGCGCGGTCTCGGCCTCGGCAGCGACACGCCGGGCGGCGAGCCGGAAGAGCTCGGCGGGCGTGACCGGTCCGGTCTCCTGGATAGCTGCCTCGATGGGTCGAGCCAGGGCCCGCTCTGCGATCGCCAGCACGATGTCCTGCTTGGACTCGAAGTGGTGGTAGATCGCGCCGGCGCTCGTCCCGGAGGCCGCGATGATGTCCGCCACGGACATGGCCCCGACCCCGCGGTCACGGATCAGCATCTCGGCGGCGTTGAGGATCGCCTCGCGACTTGCTCCGTAGGGCCTCGACACAAAGCACCACCCTATCCGTGGCCAGAAGCGTTCAACGGGCGGACCTCCTCGTCGCTTTTGGTCGCGACGTCGACACTTGGGTACATGACGTTGGACAGGCGTGGGCTGCTGCTGGGCACCTCAGCGTTGTTCGTCGCCGGTTGCACGGCCCCCAAGGGCTCCGCGAGCTCGGCGCCTACGTCCACATCGCCGTCACCGAGCACGTCGGCAGCCTCCGCCGCGAGCTCCTCTGCTTCGACCACAACGGCGGCCGCAACGAGCCAGGCACCGGCCCTTGCCCCCTTACCCGCCACGGTCCCGTGGAGCGCTGACGGGAACGAGATTCACGGCGCTGTGAAGCTCGTGGCGACCAGGATGATCGAGACACTCGGTACGTGGGATGCAGCGTCCGCCGGAGTAGGAGCGGCCGGTGCCAAGCTCTCGGCGCTGGGGATCGACCCGGCCCTCGCATCACAGGCAGCGGATCTCCTGAGCGGCGGCGTCGTGGCGAAGCTGCAGGTGATCGACGCGCAGTACGGAGGGTTGCTGACCTCGTCAGCGAGCGTGCTCATCCCCACCCGGCAATGGGTGATCGCCCAATCGGGGTCCATCACCGAGCGCGGCTGGACGTTCGACGTCCGCCTGTCTGCCGCGATCCCCGCCTGGAAGGTGACGGCGATCAACCCGAGCGTCCCAGGTCCGGCCGCGCAGGTCGATTCGCTGGCCACCCAGGTGCTCGGCTCATCGCGCATCGACCTGCCACCCGCCTCACGCGCCGACATCGCGTCGGGCCAGGTCCACGACACCGTCCTGCGAGCGATGCTGAGCCTCGCCCAGACGTACACGATCGGCGTCAGCGTCATCCGGTCCGGCCACCCGACGAACGTGTTCGGCACGTCCCGCCTCAGCGACCATCCCCGCGGGCGTGCGTTCGACACGTGGCGGATCAACGGAGTCCCGGTCGTGGCCGCCTCGACACCGCGCTCTCTGATCACCGGGTACATGACGGCAGCGGCCGCGCTCGGCTCGTACAACGTGGGCGGGCCGTACCTGCTCAACGGCAGCGTGTACTTCTCCGACCAGACCCATCACGACCACGTCCACGCCGGCTTCAGCACCTGAGGCCGTCGGCGACTTGCGCGGAGGCGACGACGTGGCGTAGGAGAGGTCCATGCCGCAGCCGCTGAACCAGCTCATCGCCCCCGACTGGGCCACCGAGCTGGCCGACATCGAACCGCAGATCCACGCGATGGGCGACTGGCTTCGCGCTGAGCTCTCGGCCGGGCGGCCGTACCTCCCTTCGGGACAGAACGTGCTGCGGGCTTTCACGCTGCCGCTGGCGCAGGTACGCGTGCTCGTGGTCGGACAGGACCCGTACCCCACACCCGGTCACCCCGTCGGGCTGTCGTTCTCGGTGGGCGCGGACGTGACGCCGCTGCCGGCGTCGCTGCGCAACATGTACAAGGAGCTCTCCGAAGACCTCGGCATCGCGCCGCCGCCGAACGGGGACCTGACCCCCTGGTTCACCCAAGGCGTGCTGCTGCTCAACAGGGTGCTCACCGTCCAGCCGGGCTCCCCCGGTTCGCACCGTGGCAAGGGCTGGGAGGCGATCACGCAGCGTGCGATCGAGGTGCTCGCGGCGCGTGGCGGTCCGCTCGTCGCAGTTCTCTGGGGGCGCGATGCGCGAAACCTCAAACCCCTCCTCGGGAACATCCCGGTTGTCGAGAGCGCCCATCCCTCGCCGCTCTCGGCGAGTGCGGGATTCTTCGGCTCGCGCCCGTACTCGAGGGTCAACGCCCTCCTCACCGAGCAAGGCGCGGCCCCGATCCGCTGGGCGTGACCCGAGGTTCCCAATCCCTGCCGGAGGATCCCAAGCCATCGAAGGGAACCCCGCCTCGGCTTGGGAACCCCGCTCCGATTTCTTCCGATCGGACAATTTGAACCTTCCAAGTTCGGTAGTGTTCTGCTGTCCGGAACGTAAAGGAGGCCGATGTGAACCCTTCGTTGCCCGATCGCGTGATTGTCCCTGCTATCGACGACCTCGACGCGATCCCCACCGGTGACATGCCTGGTGACAAGGTGCAGATCGGCGAAGCCCACGTCGCCAAGGCGACGGCCGTCCTCCCCCGCCTGTGGGAGATCCTCAGGCCCATCCTCGAGGCCAGCCCGCACCAGCGGGCCGTCCTCGCCGTACAGGGCGGGTCGGGTGTCGGCAAGAGCGAGATCGGCTCGCTGCTCGCCCACTACCTGCGCGCGAACGGCATCGGCGCCTACGTGATGAGCGGCGACAACTAC
>JADGPB010000137.1 GCA_017882655.1 Propionibacteriales bacterium | reverse complement strand
CAGCGAGGACGGTGATGCCTGAGTGAGCAGCGCTATCCATGGCAGCGAGGATGAAGTGACCGCCAGCAAACGTGATGAGGAAAGCCAGGGTGACCCATTGCCGAAGACGCCCGACGCGGCCGCCCGGTGTGACGAGGGCGGCAACGACAAGGAGCAGTGTGGCCAGGGTCCAGATCCCGACCAACGTGCCCTCGAGCCCCTGACCGATAGCGCCGACGTACTCCCAGACGACGTGCTGCTTCGAAGCCCGCTTCTCCCCGATGATCGGGAAGAAGCTCACCACCAGGAGCCCGACGCTCAGGGCGACGCGGAGCGCCACCAGCCAAGTCCCTCGGCGCCGCAGCTCTTCGGCTCGGACTTCCGCGGCCCTTTCGGCTTCAAGACGGCTCCTCCTGAAGACCTCCGGATCGACTGCCGGGATGTCGCTCATGCCTTGCCTTCCTCTGACTGGGTGACCGAGCGCACTATGCCTCCACACCCGGCACGTTCGGCCGTAGTACCCGGTTGTCTCTTGCTTCCGCGATCTGGGTGCGGAAGCCGCTGGCGGGGTACGTGCCGATGATGCGCAGGTGGACGCAGAAGAACGCCAGCTCCTCGAGCGCGACGGAGAGGGCCGGATCGTCGGGGTGGCCCTCGACATCGGCGTAGAAGCGGGTCGCGAAGAAGCCGCCGCCGAGCTGGTAGCTCTCCAGCTTCGTCATGTTCACACCGTTGGTGGCGAAACCGCCGAGCGCCTTGTACAGCGCCGCCGGCACGTTCCGTACCTGGAACACGAAGCTCGTGATCATGGGACCCGCGCCCGCCTCGTACGTCGCAGGCGTCGGCGACAGCACCACGAAGCGCGTCGTGTTGTGGTGCTCGTCCTCGACGTTCTTCGCGAGCACCTCCAAACCGTAGAGCGACGCGGCGCGGGGCGGGCACAACGACGCGACCGTACGGTCACCGCATTCGGCCACCTCACGCGCCGACCCGGCTGTGTCCTCGGCGACCTGCGGCGTCCAGCCGTGCTCGCGGATCACGTGCCGGCACTGTGCGAGGGCGTGGATGTGGCTGCGGACGGTACGGATGTCGTCCAGCCTCGCCCCCGGCACCGCGGCCAGGTGGAAGTGGATGCCCAGGAAGTGTTCGTCGGTGATGTACAGCCCGGAGTCCGGCAGCAGCCGGTGGATGTCGGCGACGCGACCCGCGATGTTGTTCTCCACCGGGATCATCGCCAGCTCGGCCGCGCCCGAGGTCACGGCCTCGAACGCATCCTCGAACGTCGGACAGGGCAACGGAGTCATCTCCGGGTACTTCTCCCGGCACGCCGCGTCCGAGTTCGCGCCCGGCTCACCCTGATAGGCGATCACGCCTGTACGAGTGCTCGTCACGAGCGTCACCGTACATGGGCCGCCGCCCCCACCGATCCGGGTTTTCGCCGCTCAGTCGCCGCACATGGTCGCGTACGACCCCGTACAGCTCGACTGTGCGGCGAAAACCCGGCTGATCAGCGGGTCATCAGGTACGCGAGCAGGTACGACATGGAGTTGCCGTCGTCGATGTGGTCGGCGACGCTCGGCGCGGTGTCGAGGGCCTTGGCCGCCGCATCCTTGCCTGCCAGCGACGAGTACAGCAGGCAGTAGTCGCCGTACGTCTTGCTGTAGTCACCGGAACCGACCGCCTCAGTGATCGCCGCCGACACACGATCGGGCGACGCGGCGAGGTACCCCGCACTCGGGCCGGCCGGCAGCACCTGGATCATGAGGATCGCCGTGGGGTCTGCCGAGAACCACGTGGAGTAGTCGCGCTTCGTGCCCCAGCACATGCCCACGATGTGGTGCTGGAACCCCGAGAACGCGCTCGTGTCCGGGGCAAGCCAGTACGCCAGTGCCGTCTGCGCCTCGAGCGAGTGCATCCAGGTCGCCTGCTGTTCCAAGGCCTTGTCGCCACGCGCCCGTGCCCACAGAGCCAGGCCCGCCCACGCGTTGACCGCTTCCGAGCTCGACTCCTGGTTGTTCCCGTCCGCGAACGGCGAGGTGCCCGATGCCCAGGAATGCGAGGCGTACGCGTCGAACGGACGCCACTGCGGGAAGAAGCCGGTGTCCGTCGGCGACGCGATGTCTGCCGCCAGCAGGTCCATCACCGGCGCCAGCTTCGCGGCCAACGCCGAGTCGTCCGCGCACAGCACTCCCGCGGCGTACAGGAAGTAGCCGTAGTGGAAGTGGTGGTCGTTGTACTCGTCCGAACCGAACGACGCCGCGAGCCCGATCATGCCGTGGTACTTGGGGTCGTACACGAAGCACTCCGTCGCCCGCGCGTCGGCACCCTTAGGCTCGGTCCACTTCTGGAGCGCGGTCGTGAGCCGATCCTTCACGGTCTTGGCCGCATCTTGCGCACCCACGGCCTTCGCGATCTCCATCAGCATCGCGTCGCGGTACAGCCCCTTGCCGCCGAAGTACGTGTCCTGTGGGTACGGCTTCGTCGCGGCCACATCGGCAGCCACCTGCGTTGCCAGCTTGCCCTTCTGGTCCGAGCTCAGCTTGGACAGGTCGAGCGCGGTCCGAATGTCCCACCGCTTGGCATGCCAGGCGAGGGTCTCCGTCGCGTACAGCTCGAGCTTCCCGTAGATGCTGTCGTACGACCCGAGCGAGGTCCCCTTCGAGACGAGGCTGCCCTCGTGGTGCGGCATCGAGACGACGAGTGCCGGCCCAGCTGCTGCGTACCGGATCGTGGTGGTGACGTCGTTCGTACCGATCTCGTACGTCACGTCCGTCCCCGTCACCGCCTGTACCTTCGACGCGAGATCGGCCACAGTCATGCCCGTCGTCGGCGGGATGAAGAACGTCTCCGTCTTGCCGGTCGCCAGGGTGACGTCCGACCCGGACACCTTCCCGTCACCGGTCAGCCCGAACACGGTCGCGCCGACCGTCGCCTGCCAGGCGGACCCGGCGGCGGAGAACGCACTCGAGCCAGTGAGCTTGATGTCCGTGATCGCCTTCACCGAGATCGTGGGCGACCCTTGTACGAGTCGCACGTCGGCCACCCCCTTACCGGAGGCATCTCTCAGCTGCACGACCACAGAGGCCGCGTCGTAAGCCGAGACCACTCCGCCAGTCACGCCGTCCACGGACAGCCCGAGCCGCGGTCCCTGCTCGGAACCGATCGTCTTCGCGCTCACGAGGAGCTTCGGCAACCAGAACTCGAAGCCGGACTTCGTCAGCCCGAAGGCCAGCGGCATCGGGAACACAGGCTGCGCCTGGTCACCGAACACCAACCCCGAGAACCAGTGGTTCGTCGGCGGCGTCAGGCCCTCGGCGAGCCGCGGCATGACGAGGGTCTTCGGCGTACGCGTCGACATCGCGGCGACAAGTGTCGAGACGGTGCCCTTGTCGAGTGCCGTCGTCGCGGCCCCGGGGCTGGTGCTCACAGGCGTCTTGCTCGAACAGGCAGCAAGACTGCCCACACCCATTGCTAGGGCGCTACTTCCGACCAGACCGCACCAGGTGCGGCGGCTCATGCGTGGCGAATCCATAGGATCCGTTCCCTTCGTCGATTGGGGTCATCGAGCCGATCACAACCCGACCTTGCGGAACAATGCGCGGAGCGCATCGGTAGGTCCGGCGAGGACACCCTCGTCACGGAGTCGTACGACGGCGCTCACGGGCGCTCCGTCGGTAGCCAGCAGGTGGAGGTTACGGACGTTGAGGTCGTCGCTCGTGATCCTCACCGTGACCACTGCCTGGCCTTGCTGAGTTGCCACCAGCGCGCTGTCCACGACGCCGGTGATGGACGTGTTGTCGGGCAGCCGCAGCGTGACTGCGGCGCCTTTGTCCACGAGGGCGTACTCGCGGGGGCTCAGTTGGAACTGCGCCTCCACGACCCTGCCGCTGTCGCCGGTGATGACCGCGAGCGGCTGGGTCGCGCTGAGGTAGCTGCCCTCCTGGGCGTAAACCTGCGTGATCGTGCCCGTCGTGGTCGCCTTGTAAGTGAGCACGCCCTTGACCGTGTCGATCGTCAACGCATCCGTGGAGGCCACCTTCACCTTGTTGGCGAGATCCTGCTGAAGGCTGACGCTGCTCACGTCGAACAGGACGTCGCCCAGCTTCACCTTCTGGCCCACTGTCACGTGCTGCTTGATGACGATGCCGCCGTAGTTCGACGCCACCTGCACCCTCGGCGCGATGATCGTTGCGGACGAGCTCTGGATGGTGTGCTGACGCTGGTTGAAGACCAGGACCAGAAGGAAGATGAGGCCCAGGGTCAGCAGGATGCTGAGCCAAAGCCGGAGTCGGTTCGTCCACGTCATGATGCTGTCTCCTTGATGGCCGGTGCTCCCGTGGGCTCCTGCCGGTCTGCGTCTGTCTGCTTCGCCCGGAGTTCGGCGAGGATGAGGGTGTACGGGGTCGAGCGCGGCTCCGGTGCTGCCAGGAACTCACCGAGCGCCACGCTCTTCGCGTCGATCGCGCGAACTCCCTTGTCGTCGCGGCGGAGCCTGCGTGCCTCGCCCACGGCCACCAGCAGGAACGCCCCCAGGATGAGCATGTTGAGCCCGGCCCAGATCGTGGCGATCGCGACCTGGGCGTTGAGCACGTCGCGCCAGATGCCCACGGCTGTTGTGGCGAGCAGGATCAAGAACGTGACGACCTGCAACGTGAGGAAGTTGAACGGCGATGCCGCCCTCTTGGAGGCGCCCGTCACGCTCCACGCGGTGTCCCGGCCGATGACGACGTTCATGAACGCCTTCATGTAGATCGGGAACGAGCTCGCGGCGAGCATGAGGACCTCGGGGCGGAACGACCCGAGCGTGAAGAACGCCAGGATGATCTGGAGGCCGTAGAAGCCGGCGTACGCGAGGAGCCACTGTTCGATGCCGACGTTCAGTGAGACAGGTCGTAGGTCGAAGAAGATCTCGAGAACCGGGACGAGCAGCAGCACCCCCGGCGCTATGCCAGTCAGGTAGTGGGTCGCCGTCACGAAGTACATGAGGCGCTGGTCGAGGGTCAGCTTCCGCCGCGTGACCAATGGGTTGCTCGTGAACAGGATCTCGAAGCCACCGGTCGCCCACCGGAGCTGTTGCTTCGCATACGCCTCGATCGTGTCCGGAGCGTCGCCGATCGCGAGGGTTTCCGGCAGGAAGATGCTGCGCCAGCCGCGGCCGTGCAGCACCAAGGACGTCCAGACGTCCTCGCTCTTGGAGTCGGTGTACATACCACCGATGTCGTCGATCGCCGCGCGGCGGAAGATCACGTTCGTGCCGACGCAGAAGGCCGCGTTGAACGCGTTCCGGCCCGGCTGTACGAACCGGTAGAACATCGACTGCATGTAGCCGGCGCCGCGGGAGATGAAGTTGTGGAGGTTGCCGTACGTCTGAGGAGTCTGTACGAACGCAACGGTTGCCGTCTCGAAGAAGGGCAGCGTCTGCTCGATGAAGCCCGGCAGCGGTATGAAGTCGGCGTCAAAGATGACGAAGAAGTCGCCCTTGGCGATCGTGAGGGCGTTGTTGATGTTGCCCGCCTTGGCGCCGTTGTTGCTCAGCCGACGGATGTAGCGGCACCCGAGCTCGCTCGCCAGCTCCTGCACCGCGTCGGAGCGCCCGTCGTCAAGGATCCAGGTCCAGTGCAGTCCGCGGATCGCGAGCGCGGCCTCGGCGGTGCGCCGGATCACTTCCAGGGGCTCGCCGTACACGGTGATGAGCACGTCGACAGTGACCCTCCGACCGTCCATAAACAACGGCCACTTGGAGGGGTCCTCAACGTTGGCGAGCACCTCGGGGCCGCTCGGGTCGTACAGGCCGGCCCGAGCCGACTGGTAGGTCCAGTCGCCGCGGCGCTCCCGCTGCCCGGCGAGGATCGTCCACATGCTCGCCAAGCCGTGGAAGACGAGGATCGACTCGGAGACGATGACCAGCAGCCATGGCACAATGTCGCCACGGTTCTCCGGCCTCAGCAGGAACGATCCGTAGTAGAGGACGCCGATAGTCGAAACGATCGTGAGCAAGATCATTACCGGCGAGTACGCGTCGCGCGTCGCCGCCCGTCTCGTGGCGTCGTCGAATGCATCAACAGATGCGTAGTCGTGGACTCTCGATGCCATGAGCACCTCCCGTCGGTTGTGGCGGTGACTGCTCCTGGCCCGCAATCGGCGGGCTCGGAGCGTCGCTGACTGCCTTTACAATAGATATGTCGGTTCTCGTCCAATCGCAAATCGTGTCCCAGACCCTGGATACGGTTCTGAACGACCATAGAATGTGCTTGAGTCGAGCTCTGAGAGGTGGTTGGGACGGCCCGGACCGGGAGTTGAAACGATCTAGGACCAGGTACCAAGCGCCTGCGACACCACACCGTACAGACCGGTCTGACTAGGGGTGATGCCCCCTTGGGGGCGAGCTGGGCCTGTTCGATCGGGCCGGCGGTTCACCCTCTCCGCGGCCGCGAGGCCCGCTGTGCCAGAGCGCCGAAACCTTTCGCTCAAACCCCTCGGTATTCACCTGAGATTCGCCCCGGAACTTAACCTTGCAGACCATTCCCCGTAACGCAATCCCAAGGGACTCCAGCCAGCGAGATGGGCGCCAACGTGACGGCCGACAAGCTCAGATATACCCCTAGATGGTA
>JADGPB010000136.1 GCA_017882655.1 Propionibacteriales bacterium | reverse complement strand
TTCGGCCAGCGGCTTGCCCATCTCGATGGTCATCAGCAGCGCGAAGTCGTCCTTGCGCTCGGTGAGCAGGTCGAACGCGCGGCGCAGGATCTCGGCGCGCTGGCGGGCCGGGGTGGTCGACCAGGACGGGAAGGCCCCGCTCGCAGCGTTCAGCGCGGCGATGCCGTCCTCCGCGGTCGCGTCCGCGATCTCCTTGACCGTGTCCCCGGTCGACGGGTCGGTCACACCGAACGTGCGTCCGCCGGTCGCTGGGCGCCACTGGCCCCCGATGTACAACCCGTCAGGAACCCTTGCCAGCAGGTCGGTCTCACGTGTGTCGCTCATGGACCGATCTTGCCCCGCTCCTCAACGCCGGACCAGTACGGCTCCCGCATGCCTCGGCAGATCCAGCCGCTCATCGTCGAGGCTGACCGACGTCGGGGTCTGCCAGACGACCTCGTACGCGTCCATGGTGAGCGCGATCGTCGCCGAGCAGTCGCCGAGGTTCGCCGCCAGCAGTACGTCGCCGCGCCCGACGGTGATCCAGCGGGCGTCCTCGTCGACCGTGCAGTGCACGCGTCGAAGGTCCGGGTTGGTGAGCTCCGGCAGCTGGTGCCGTAGCCGCGCGAGCTCCCGATAGCCGTTGAGGACGACCGCGTGCCTGCCCGTCTCCAGCTCGTCCCAGCGCAGGATCGCCGACCGGTACGTCTCCGGGTCCTGCGGGTCGGCTACCTCGTCCGGGTCCCAGCCCAGCCGCGCGAACTCCCGTACCCGTCCTTCGGTGACCGCCGTGGCCAGCTCTGGCTCCTGGTGGGACGAGAAGTACGGGAACGGGGTCGAGGCCGCCCACTCCTCGCCGGAGAAGATCATCGGTGTGTACGGGCTGCCGAGCGTCAGCATCGCCGCGATCAGCAGCTGGTCGTCGTCGAGCGACTCCGGCAGCCGGTCACCGCGCGCCCGGTTGCCGATCTGGTCGTGGTTCTGGGTGTAGGCAAGCAGGCGCCACGCCGGGAACCGCTCGATCGCGACCGGCCTGCCGTGGTCGCGGCCACGGAACGACGACCACGTCCCGTCGTGGAAGAAGCCCTTCTCGAAGACCTTGGCCAGGGAGCGCAGCGGCGCGAAGTCGGCGTAGTAGCCGGACGTGTCGCCAGTCAGTGCGACGTGCAGCGCGTGGTGGAAGTCGTCGTTCCACTGCGCGTCGAGTCCTGACCCGCCGGCTTCTCGCGGCAGCACGAGCTCCGCGTCGTTCAGGTCGGACTCGGCGATCAGCGTCAGCGGCCGGCCGAGGTGGGCGGACAGTGCCGACACCTCGGTCGAGAGCTCCTCGAGCACGTGGATCTCCGACGAGTCGACCAGCGCGTGGATCGCGTCGAGGCGCAGCGCGTCGATGTGGAACTCCCGGAACCACATCAGCGCGTTGTCGATCACGTACCGTCGCGACTGCTCGTGGTTCTCCACGTCGACGGTCGCACCCCAGATGCCGCCCTCGGTGAGGTACGGGCCGAAGCGGGGCAGGTAGTTCCCGGAGGCGCCGAGGTGGTTGTAGACGACGTCCTGGATCACCCCGAGTCCACGCGTGTGGCAGGCGTCGACGAAGTGCCGGTATGCCTCGGGCCCTCCGTACGGCTCGTGGACCGCGTACCACAGCACGCCGTCGTAGCCCCAGTTCCAGATGCCGTTCATCGCGTTGACCGGCATCAGCTCGACGAAGCGGGCACCGAGCGAGCCGATGTGGTCGAGGTGGGCGATGGCGGCGTCGAGCGTGCCCTCGGGCGTGAACGTACCGACGTGCAGCTCGTACACGATCGATCCGGCGAACTGCCGTCCGGTCCACGTGGCGTCGTGCCAGCGGTACGAGGAGGGGTCGACGGTACGAGACATGCCGTGCACGCCATCGGGCTGACGGCGCGACCGCGGGTCGGGCAGCACGTCGTCGGCGCCGTCGATGACGTAGCCGTAGTCGTACTCGCGTTTCGGCAGCAGCGTCGGCGGCGTCCACCACCCATCTGGTGCCGGGCGCAGGCGGATCTGGCGCTCGGCGACGGGATCGCCGACGGGACGTACGACCAGGGTCACGGAGTCGTGGCCAGGGGCCCAGACGTCGAACGGCGTACGGATCCCTGCGGGTACCGGCAGCGCCACGAGCAGGGCAACCGGCCCGGCAGCGAAGACCTCGTCCGCCCGTACGGCCGTGCCGTCGGCGTGGATCACCCTCCCGCTGATGGCGTCCCGATAGCTGCCGAGGGGGAGGTTGATCGTGGTGTCGCCCCAGCCGCCCTTCGCGCTGAGCCCGACGGGCAGCCGGGTCGCAAGGGTGACGACGCCGCCTGTGTCGAACGCGATGACGTGCTCGGCCGCGACCCCCTTCGAGGCCACGGGAGCGAACGCACGAAAATGCTCCGGCTGGTCGCGCCGAAGCCGTAACGCCTCACGGACCAGCTTCAGTTTTGCGGTCCCGGGGTCGCCGACGCCGCCGACGAGGTGGCCGGAGTCAGGGTCAGCCATGACTGCCTCGAGCGCAGGGAAGTCGACCGGCCGCCGGTTGTCGGGGTCGACCAGGCTGAGCTGCCAGAGCTCGCTGCCCTGGTAGATGTCGGGAACGCCGGGCATCGTGAGCGTGACCGCGGCCTCGGACAGCGAGTTGCTCCAGCCGGCATCGACGACCGCGGCGAGCACCTCGTCGAGCACGCCTCGTACACGCTCGTCCGCGTACAGGGCGTCGATCGCCGCGTGGACGTTTCCCTCGTACTCCTCGGAGACGGCTGTCCACGTCGTGTGGAGGCCCGCCTCCCGCATCGCCTTCTCGGCGAACGCATGGAGCCGGTCGGCGCTGATCGGCCACGCGCCGACGGCCGCCTGCCAGACGATGTTCGCGAACTCCGCGTCGGGCATCGGCGCGAGCTCCTGAAGCCGTCGCACGGCCCTTGCCCAGAGCTCGGGCACCTCGGACAGGACGGAGATCCGAGCCCGTACGTCCTCACCGCGCTTCGTGTCGTGCGTGGTGCGCGTCGAGAGGGCATGGGGCCACAGCGCATGGCGCGTCGTGAGCTGCTGGTAGACCTGCTCGGGCGTCAGAGCGAAGATCGCCGGGTCCCCGCCGACCTCGGTGAGGCTGGTGAGCCGGCCCCAACGGTAGAAGCCGCAGTCCTCGACGCCCTTCGCCATAACCATGCCGCTGGTCTGCTGGAACCGTGCCGCCGCGTCGGTCGTGCCGTCGGTGAGCACGACCGCCAGCTCTTTGAACGCCACCGACAGTTCGGGGCGGCGCTCAGCGGCTTCCTCGAATGCGGCATCGAGGTGGTCGCGGCCGTCGGGGAGGTACGAGCGGTAGACCGGGAAGCACGCGAGAAGCTCGGCCACCGCGTCGACAAGGACGTCGTGCTCGAGATGAGTGCCCAACTCGCGGCCCGCGTCGCGTGCGATCCTGGCGGTCTCGGCGTTGAGGATGCCGTCGGCCACAGCGCGCTTCGTGTCGTGGGTGAGCTCGTGCCAGTCCATGGGGTAGCCGCGCAGCTCGTCGTCGAGGGCCGTCAGCGGCGCCTCACCGGCGGGGTCGACGAACAGCCGGTCCACGAGCGCGAGGGCGTCGTACCCGGTCGTGCCCGCGGTCGCCCAGCGCTGCGGCAGCTCCTCGCCGTGAGCGAGGATCTTCTCCACGACGACGTACGAGTCCTTCGTGAGCTCCGCGAGCCTCGCGAGGTAGCCGGCGGGGTCGCGCAGCCCGTCCGGATGGTCGATCCGCAGCCCGTCGACGAGGCCCTCGTCGAACCAGCGCGCGATCTCGGTGTGGGAGGCGTCGAACCACTGCGGGTCCTCGACGCGCAGCGCCACGAGCGTCGAGATGGCGAAGAAGCGCCGGTAGTTGAGGTCCCGGTCGGCGTCACGCCAGCTCACCAGCGCGTAGTTCTGGCGGCGGAGCACGGCGTTGGGGTCCTCGGTCTCCGAGCCGTCGGCAGTGCCGGGCGCGAGGGGGAAGCGGTTGGAGCGGTAGTGGAGCTCGCCGCCGAGCATGCGCAGCTCGGCGAGGTTGCCTTCCTCGTCCAGGTCCCCGTCCGCGACGACCGGCACCATGAGCTTGCCGCCACCGAAATCCCAGTCGATGTCGAACGCGGACGCGTACTGCGATGCTGGTCCGTGGGTCAGGACGTGCCACCACCAGGGGTTCTCCCAGGGACGGGCAACACCGACGTGGTTAGGGACGATGTCGACCAGTACACCCATGCCGAGTCGGCGAGCCTCGGCCGACAGCGCGGCGAGGCCGGCGCCGCGGCCGCGCGACGGATCGACGGACGCATGGCTCGAGACGTCGTACCCGTGATCCGAACCCGTCTCCGCGGCGAGCACGGGCGACAGATAGACCCAGTCCACGCCGAGATCGCGCAGGTAGCGCAGCGTCTTGGCGGCTTCGAGCAGGTCGAAGTCCTCGGTGATCTGGAGCCGGTACGTGCTGGTCGGCGCTCGCAAGCTTGCCTCCTGGGTGGTCGCGTACGTGCTCACTCTGCCAGTCCGACACAACCATTCTGAACCCCAGGGTTAACCGGACCTTTCTCAAGGGGTGCAGGGACGCGTTCCGGTCGACGCTCCATCACGGTCGCGAGCTGCCTCCGCGATAGCCGCGAGGCCGGTCCGGAGCTCGTCGACCGGGACGCCTCCGTACCCCAGGACGATCCCGCCGGCACCAGGCGATGGCCGCGACCAGTAGTCGGCGAGTCCGGCGACGACGACCCCTCCCCCGCGGATCCGCGCGATCAGCTCCGACTCGGGAATCGCGGACTCGAACACCGCGTGCAGGCCGCCGTCCATGGCCTTGACCCGCGCGTTCGGGAGATCGCCGAGCACCTCGAGGACGAGCGCCCGCCGGCGCCGGTACTCGCGGCGCATCCGCTGGGTGTGGCGTCTCAGCTCACCGCTGGCGAGGTAGTCGGCCAGCGCCCACTGCGCGACCTGCGAGACGGGTTGGCCGAGATCGGACCGGGTGCGGCGCAGATCGTCGACGAGCCAGTCGGGCGCCAGGAGGAAACCGACGCCGAGGCCCGGGCCGAGCGTCTTGGCGAACGTGCCGAGGGTGACCACGCACCCGTCGTCGGGGTCGTCGAGCGCGGCCAGTGCCGGGAGTGGAGCCGAGGTGTAGCGCAGCTCGGAGTCGTAGTCGTCCTCGACGATCACGACGTGCTCGCTGCGCGCCCAGTCCAGCAGCGCCTGCCGGCGGGCCACGGGCAGCGAACCGCCCAGTGGGTACTGATGGCTCGGCGTCACGACCACGACGTGAGGCGCGTCCGGCCCGGTCGGCAGGTCGTCGCACACCAGGCCGGCGTCGTCGGTCGGCAGCGGTATCACCGAGGAACCCAGGCGGGGAGGTACGCGCCGCAGCGAGGGATAGCCGGGGTCTTCGACGCCGACGCGGCGGCCGGTACCGAGGGCGCCGAGCAGCAGACCGAGACCATCGCGGGCACCGGCGGTGACGAGTACGTGCTCGGCCGCTCGTCGTACACCCCTCATCCGGCGGAGGTGATCGGCGATCTCGGTACGAAGCTCGGGCAGGCCGGCAGCCGGGAGCGGGGCCAAGGGGTGCGCGGCGGCACGCCGCCAGGCGGCGCGCCATGCCGTGTTCACGACGTCGGCGGTCCACGGCTGTCCGGGACGCAGGTCGATGAGCTTGTTCGGCGGCGCCGAGTCCCGACGGCCGGCCGCGGGGCGGCCCACGTTCGGCGGATGCAGCTCGCGCAGCGCGGGGTTCACGACAGTGCCGTGGCCGACGCGTCCGAGGAGGTAGCCCTCCGCGAGCAGCTGGTCGTACGCGGAGACGACCGTGCCGCGGCTCACGCCGAGTCGCTGGGCGAGGGTCCGGCTCGCCGGGACCGGCTCGCCCGCAGCGACCAGTCCGTTACCGATGGCGGTGCGCAGCTCATCGGCGAGCTGACGGGGCAACGGCCGGGGATCCGCACGGTCGATGGCTAGCGGAAGTGTGACATCGCCCGCCGTCCTCATCGCCTACCCCTCAATGGACCATCACAGGGCAAGCGTTCAGCCCCTGTCTGTGGACCATTGTGGCTCATCGCCATGTCGCTGGGGCGAGAGCAGGATAGGAGGATGGAGCGATCAGTCGAGATCGTCGTGGCCGGGGAGGTCCAGGGCGTGGCGTTCCGTTGGCAGGCGAGCTCGGAAGCCGAGCGGTTGGGCGTCATGGGCTGGGTCCGCAACGAGCCGGACGGAACGGTCCGCTGCCGTGCGGAGGGACCCGCCGAGGCCGTGGCCGCGTTCGTGGACTGGTGTCGCCGCGGGACGCGGTGGGCGACCGTGCAGCGGGTCGACGTCACCGACGTGGAGCACGGCGGGTACGGGAGCTTCGAGATCTCTGGGTGACGTGTGTGCTCGTCGGCCCGCGGTCACGCGCGCAAGTGGACGGCGAACACGGCGCCACGACCCATCCCGACGATGAATGGACTAGTGATGTTCAAGCATTCTGGCACTGGTTCTGGACCATTATGGCTGGTTCGATCAACGACGTGACTGAGACAACTGGAACTCCCCTGGTGAAGCGCGGCCTTGCCGACATGCTCAAGGGCGGGGTGATCATGGACGTGGTGACCGCCGAGCAGGCGCGGATCGCCGAGGAC
>JADGPB010000135.1 GCA_017882655.1 Propionibacteriales bacterium | reverse complement strand
CGGAAGTGGCGGTAGCGGCGGAGCGACCGACTGGGCGCTCGCCGCGGCGGCCTCTGAGACAGCACGGGCGTTCTCGCCGCGACCCGAGAGCGCCGCGGCCGCCAACCGCCCGTACCGCACCACATGGATCTCCCAGCCATCGTCGCGGGGGCGTGCGGCGACGACCTGAGGGCATGCGGCCAGGGCCCGTACGCGATGGGAGCGGCGGCTGCCGTAGTGGAACGTCTCGAGTCGTCGATGCACGGTCGCCGCCTCCTCGAACCGCTGCTCCACGACGAGCCTCGAGAGACGTTTCTCCGCGGCGCTGACCACCTCTCGTACGTCCCCGTCGAAGATGGCGTGCGCCAGGTCGACAACAGCCGTGTAGGTGGTCGCGCCGGTGCCCAGCTCGCACGGTGCGCAGCAGTGCCCGAGCTCGGCGACGGCACAGGACGACCGGGCGGTGCGCAGGGACAGGCGAACGGTGCACCGGCGCATCGCGCACGCGTCGTACAGCGCGAGGAGCGCCTCCTCCGCATTCGCCCGCTGACGGAAGGGGCCGAGGTAGCCGGCTCCGTCGTCGAGCACCCTCGACACGAGCGAGAACCGCGGGAAGGGCTCGGTGGTGAGCTTGATCCACGAGCCGCGCTCGGGGAACTTGCTGCGCCGGTTGTAGCGCGGGCTGTGCGCGGCGATGAGGCGCAGCTCGAGGACCTGCGCCTCGAGCTGCGTTCGGCACACTGTGGTCTCGACACCGGTGGCCAGCCGCACCATCTCGTCGATCCGTGGCCTCGTCTCAGCCGCGGTGAAATAGGTGCGCACGCGGTTCTTGAGGTTCTTCGACGTGCCGACGTAGAGCACCTCCTTCCGGGGGCCTCCATCGTCGGTCGACTCAGCGACGAAGCAGTACACACCGGGCTTCTCCGGGACGCCCTGAGCCCATGTGCGTCGAGCGCGCCGGGCCGGATGGACGCGGCGGGTGCACTCGAGCAGGTCCTCCAGGGTGTGGACGCCGAGGTTTCCGACACGTTCGATCAGCGCGTGCAGAACGTCGACCGTGGCTCGGGCGTCGGCGAGCGCTCGATGGTTCGGCTCGACGGTGGCGTGGAAATGGCGCGCCAGGGTGGCGAGACGGTGGTTCGGCACCTCGTCGCGCAGCATGACGCTTCGCGCGAGACCCACGGTGTCGACGACCGGCGGCATCGGCCACGGATAGCCGAGCTCGGCACAGGCCCGCTTGAGGAAGCCGACGTCGAAACGGGCGTTGTGGGCGACGATCACGCAGCCGTGGGCGAACTCGAGGAACTGCGGCAGCACGTCTCCGAGTCGCGGCGCGCCCGCGACCATCGAGTCGGTGATGCCGGTGAGCACCGCGATGGCCGCCGGGATGTGCGTGTAGGGGTTGACGAGTGTGGACAGCTCACCGGTGACCTCGCCGCCACGTACGCGCACGGCGCCGAACTCCGTGATCCGGCTGTCCTCGGCGCCGCCCGTGGTCTCGAGATCGACCACGCAGAACGTCACCTGAGAAAGGTGGGTCCCGGCCTCCACGAGGAGGGGCTGGCTCGTCATGGTGGTGACGCTACGAGTGAGGTCTGACAATCCGTCCACGAGAACTGTCAGAGGTCGATGTCAGCCTGGCTTCATGACCAGATTGAGCATTGATTGTGATCGTTGCGCTGTACGGGGACTCGCGTGCTCCGACTGCATCGTCTCCGCGCTGCTCGGGGTTCCCGACGAGGACCTGACGTTCGACGACGCCGAGCAGGCGGCGATCGGGGCGCTCGCTGCGTCCGGGATGGTGCCGCCGCTGCGGCTCGTCCCGAAGCCGTCCGCAACCCCGAATCCAGGGGACCGCAAGGAGGCATACCGGCTATATGGCTGAGAAACGGGCCAGCCGTCTCAGCATCCGATCAGCGACGGGTTCAGTGTTACCCCTAGCGGGACGGTGGATTTGGCCGCCTGGCTCGGAAATTCCGTGAAGAACCTCACGCAGGACTTGGCAACTCTGAGGAAGTCGTTTAGATTTTTCTCAGACTTGGGCCGACAACTGGAGGTAAGTGCGTGCGTGGACTACTGCGGAAGGTGGGGCTGAGCCTGTTGGCTCTCGCCCTGACTGGGGCATTCGTATTCCACGGCGCCGGCGTCGCAAACGCCGATCCCACCACTGTTGACGGCGCGCGCGCTCAGCTGGCTCAGCTGGAGCAGCAGCAGTCGGAGCTCGACGCGCAGTACACCGAGGTGCAGGTCAAGCTTCAGGACAGTCAGAAGGCACTGGACGACGCGCGCAGCGACTCCGCAGCGCAGCAGGCCAAGGTGACGACGCTCAAGACGCAGGTCAGCCAGATCGCCCTCCAGCAGTACCGCTCGAGTGGTCTCGACACCACCACCCAGCTCTTGGTCACCGACGACGTACAGAGCTTCCTCAGCGGCCTCTCTACGATCAAGAAGGCCAACGACAACACCGCGTCGCTGCTCCAGGACTACCAGAGCGCGCAGGCCGACCTCGCCGATCTGCAGCGCTCCACCGAGGCGGAGACGACGCAGATCGCTGCGCAGGAGGTCTCGCTCGCCGACCTCAAGAAGCAGTCCGACGACAAGGTCAATGCCGCGCAGGCCTTGCTCGACAAGCTGACCGCAGCACAGCGCCAGCAGCTGGCTGCCCAGCAGGCGGCCGTGAACCAGCAGACGGCCGCGGCGACCAACACCTCCCGCAGCGCCGTTCGGACGGCGATCGCCGTTGGTCCCGGCGGTAGCGCTCGTGCGGTCGCCGCCCTGAACTTCGCCCTGTCCCAGGTGGGCAAGTCCTACGTACGTGGCGGCACTGGCCCGAACTCGTACGACTGCTCCGGGCTGACGATGGTCTCGTACGCCCAGGCCGGCATTGGCCTACCTCGTACCTCGCAGGCACAGTTCGGCGTGGGCACCCCGGTAGGTCTGTCCCAGCTGGCGCCTGGCGACCTCGTGTTCTACTACTCCGGCATCAGCCACGTCGGCATCTACATCGGCAACGGCATGATCGTCCACGCGGCCAACCCGAGCAGTGGTGTCCTGACCGCCTCGGTGACCTCGATGCCGTTCATGGGTGGCCGTCGCGTCGCCTGACCTGAGCTTCTCTCGGGAGATGACGACCCTCGTCGTCACGAACGACTTCCCTCCCCGTGTCGGCGGTATCGAGACTTATCTCCGCCACGTCTGTGGCTTCCTTGACGACCGGGTGGTCGTTCTCACCCGAACAGAACGCGACGAGTCCGCCACCCGCGCGTACGACGCGAGCCTTCCGTTCCCCGTTCATCGCCTTCCGGGTCCGTTGCTGCCCACAGCCTCGGTCGCCCGTCGGGCGGGGGAGCTGCTCCGTGAGTACGGCGCCGAGCAGGTCGTCTTCGGCGCTGCGGCGCCACTCGGCCTCCTCGCCGGTTCGCTCCGTAGGGCCGGAGGCAGAAGGATCCTCGCGCTCAGCCACGGCCACGAGGTGTGGTGGTCGCGCGTACCCGGCGCGCGGCAGGCACTGCGCCGCATCGGGCACGAGGTGGACGCCCTTGGTGTCATCTCCGCCTACACGGCCGCCAGCATCGAGCGAGCCCTGGACCCTGCAGACCGGGCGAAGCTCGTCATGCTCCCGCCTCCCGTCGATCTCGACGCCTTCTCACCGGCCACTGCCGCGCCCGCCCGTACGGTCCTTGCCGCATCCCGGTTCGTACGCCAGAAGGGCATCGATCGGCTCCTCGACGCGTGGCCACGCGTGGCAGCCGTCGTCCCGGACAGCCGGCTGGTCATCGTCGGGGACGGACCTCAGGCGTCGATGTTGCGGCGGCGAGCCGCGGGCATGATGGGTGTCGAGATCCGTCCACCCGTCAGCCACGACGCGATGCCGGACCTGCTGCGGACAGCGTCCGTGTTCGTCTCGCCCGTACGGACAAGGCTCAGTGGGCTGTACGCCGAGGGGCTGGGGCTTGTCGCGTGCGAGGCGGCAGCCTGCGGCCTGCCCGTGGTGGTGGGGGACTCGGGTGGCGCGCCGGAGACGGTCGTCGATCAGGTCACGGGGAGCCTCGTCGACGTGGGCGATCCCGACGCGCTCGCTGCTGCCCTGGTCCACTGGCTCTCGCACCCCAGCGAGGCACGGGCCGCCGGCGTGGCAGGGCGTGCTCACGTCGCCGAGCTCGTGGGGGCCGACCAGGTACGGACACGGCTCCGGTCGACTTTGGTGGCACCCGTCTGAGTCCGGTCCGAGCGATCGGTATTGTGTCGCGAAGCACGACTTTCGGGGGTCAGCGCATGCTCAGCATCGGTGTCGACATCGGCGGTACCAAGGTGGCCGCAGGCGTCGTCACACGCTCCGGCGAGGTGATCGAGCGGCTGACACTCCCGTCGCCGACGTTGAGTCCCGCGAGCGTCGAAGACCTGATCGTCGAAATCGTCGGTGAGCTACGCGCCGGGCACCTGGTGTCTTCTGTCGGCATCGGCGCCGCCGGTTGGGTGGACTCCGAGCAGGCGCTCGTCCGCTTCTCGCCCCACCTTGCCTGGCGCAACGAGCCGTTGCGCGACCGACTGCGTACGCGGATCGACCTGCCGGTGATCGTGGACAACGACGCGAACGCCGCTGCCTGGGCCGAGTACCGCTTCGGAGCAGGCCGTGGCGCCGGCGTCATGGTCTGCATCACGCTCGGTACGGGGATCGGCGGCGCTCTCCTCGTCGACGGGCGGGTCTTCCGCGGCACGTACGGGATGGCCGGCGAGTGGGGCCACATGACCGTCGTGCCGGAAGGTCATTGGTGCGCCTGCGGGAACCGTGGCTGTTGGGAGCAGTACGCGTCCGGCAACGCCCTCGTCCGTGAGGCCAACGGGCTCATCCAGTCGGGGGCGCCACAGGCGGCGGCGCTCGCGGCTGCCGCCGGACCCGACGGCGTCAGCGGACCAGAGGTGACAACCCTTGCTCTCGCCGGCGACCGTCCCTCCGTGGAGCTCATCACCGATGTCGGCACGTGGCTGGGCAAAGGCATGGCCAACCTCGCCGCAGCACTCGACCCCGAGCTTTTCGTCATCGGCGGTGGACTCAGCGAGGCGGGAGGGTTGCTGCTGAAGCCCGCGATCGACGCGTACGCCAGGTCGTTGACCGGGCGTGGCTACCGACCCATCGCGCGCATCGCCCTGGCTCACTTCCGCAACGATGCGGGCCTCATCGGGGCCGCAGACCTGGCCAGGCACGCGATCTCCGAACCGCCTGGTCTCGCCTCTGCCTTCTGGCCATGGCGGCGCACGTCCCGCGGCCGGACCACCCGTCGCCGCAGGCTGCGAGACGGCTTCCTCGCCGAGTAGAGGTCAGACTCTCGCGCCGTTGTCTGGCCCGGCGTCGCGGTCCCGCGGCAGCCGTGTGAACAGGACGAGGATCCCTCCGCACAGGCTGATGAAGCCCAACGGGGTGGCCCACGACCCCACCAGCCAGCCCAGGATCACGCCGCCCAGCAGGATGACGCCTGTGCAGATCGCCGCGATGCCCGACCACGCGATCGTGGACGGCCTCCTCGCGGGAGGAAGCGGCGGAGGCGGGACGAAGTCGTCGACCTCTGGCCCGGGAGACCAGGATCGCGGCGACGTCAGCTCGTACGTGGTCCTGGCGGGAGGGGCCGGCGGTACAGGTGGTGGCTCGTCGTCCACGTCGTCCACGTCGTCCACGTCCAGCGAGTCCTCGTCGAGGTCGGCGAGCTGTGCGACGATCTCGCGGAACTCATCGTCGATGTTGTCGGTCATCGAGAGACGAGCGAAGCGATGAAGCTGGCGCAGCCCGCGAAGATCTCGGGAGCGTCGTAGTCGAGCGTCGCCACGTGGTAGCTCCGCTCCAGCATCATCTCCTTGACATCGTGGGATCCGATGTCGCGGATGATCATCGCTGCCGACGACGGATCGACCACGTGGTCCGTACGGGAGCGGAAGAGCAGAACGGGCGCCGTCACCTTGCCGAGGTCGCCCTGCACGGCCCGCCACAAGCGCGTCAGCTGCACAACGCCCTTGAGCGGCGTGCGGTCGTACGCACCCTCGTCGATGCCCGGCTCGGCGATGTCGCTCCCGATGGCCGGCATCGACCGCATGACGAAGGACAGCAGCGGCAGGACGAGGAATCGCTTGTCGCGCGTCGTCACCGACGGGTTGACCAGGATGAGGCCCGCGACTGGGCGACGGGCGCCCAGCTTGAGGGCGAGCGAACCGCCCATGGACAGTGCGCCGACGAAGACGGTGTCGACTTCGGCCGCCAGCGCGTCGTAGGCGCGTTCGACGGTCGCGTACCAGTCTGTCCACTCCACGCGCTCCATGTCCTGCCATCGGGTGCCGTGCCCAGGGAGCAGAGGGAGCTCGACGCGATAGCCGCGCGCCACGAGGTCGTCCGCCCAAGGGCGGAGGGATCGCGGGCTGCCGGTGAAGCCATGGATCAGCAGAACGCCGATAGTGCCGGAGCCGCCCGAGAAGGGCTCGGCCCCCTCCAGGAGGCCCGCGGTGGTTGTCACGAGGACAATCGTAGGCGCGGTCGGCGGGTTCGGTAGGTCCTTGGGCGCTACAGTCCTGGCGAGACGAGTGAAAGGGCCCAGGTCGTGCTGTACACGCTGTTCAAGTACCTCCTGGTCAGGCCCATCTGC
>JADGPB010000134.1 GCA_017882655.1 Propionibacteriales bacterium | reverse complement strand
ACTGTACGCGGACGCGTCGCTGGCCTTCGACTGGTTGAGCGCGTGCGACGAGATCGGCGTCGCCGACGAGCTCCGCGTCGTCATCCGCTTCGACCGCATCGACGGGTCGGGGGTCCGCCTCGAAGCACGCGTGTCGAGGACCGAGCCCCGCCTGCCCTCCCTGCGCGACGTGATCGCCGGAGTGGCCTGGCACGAGCGGGAGACGAGTGAGTTCTACGGGATCGGCTTCACCTCGAGCGACGGCGTGCCGTTGCCCGCGCACCCCCTCCTGCTTCCGTCCGATGGCTCACCCGGTGACCCGGGCGGCTGGCCACTTCGCAAGGACTTCATACTCGGCGCCCGAGCGGTGACGCCCTGGCCGGCGGATGCCGGCGGGGCCGAGGACGTTCGCCGCCGGCAAGCTCCTGCGGGCGTGCCGGACCCGGCACTCTGGGGCGCTCGCCCCTTCGATGCAGGCCCGCCAGATCCGGCGGAGATCGCTGCGCCCTCTGGGCGGAGGCGACGATGACGAAGATCCCCGAAGGCCCGACGACACGACTCCCTGAAGGCTCGACGACACACCCCCCCGAAGGCCTGACGACACGAACCCCCGAAGGCGGAGGAGAGCGAAGGCCTCGCCACGCCTCGATCGCGCTCGACCGCGAGCTCTGTACGAGCTGCATCATCTGCGTTGTGGAGTGTCCCGCCTGGTGCATCAACCTCACCTCCCATCCCGAGCCCGTGCCCGACCTTCCACCTGGCGCGCGGACCCGCACGCACCAGGTTCTCGACACCTTCACGATCGACTACGGCACCTGCCTCTACTGCGGCATCTGCATCGAGGAGTGCCCCTTCGACGCCCTCGCCTGGGACGACCGCCTCGTACCACCCCCCGTGGCTCGCGCCGACCTCGTCACCGATCCCTCGCGCCCCGCTGACCTCGTCACCGACCACTCTCGACCCGCCGACTAGGCCCCTGCAGCCCCTCACACGTCATCCACCAGCCCCAAACAGGTGGGCCCAAACAGGCAAAGGGTGCTGCTGGGACGCCTCGTACGGTGTGTCGCGCCCCAGGTGCCCCATTTGCCTGTCGGTCGGCTCGGGAGGTGGTGGTCTGTCGGCGCTGGAATGGCATAGCTGGTCGGTACGGATGTGGACGGAGCGCTGATATTGCGTGGCCGCCCTGTACAGGCCGCGGCTACTCTCGTACATGTCCTGTCGTCGACGAAAGGCACGCGAGTGCGCCTGTAGGTCCGGTCCTGACGCGATGTGAGAGTACGGCTCCGATCGCGTCGTCCGAACGCGTACCAGGAGCACCCATGTCCACCATCTCCGGCGCCGAGCGCCCCGCGATCACCGTCTCCGACCTCGTCTTTCACTGGCCCGACGGCACACCCGTGCTCGGCGACGACACAGCAGGCTTCAACCTCGTCGTACCGCCCGGACGTTCCGGGCTGGTCGGCGCCAACGGCTCCGGCAAGTCCACGCTGATGGCCCTGCTCGCGGGACGACGACTCCCAGACCGTGGCGTCGTCTCCGCCACCGGCCACGTCGCGTACCTCCCACAAGACCTCACGCTCGACCTCGCACAACCCGTCGACGTCTTCCTCGGCGTCGCGGACACGCGCTCAGCCCTGACCGCCCTCGACGAGGGCGAAGCCGGCCCCGCCTGCATCGAGCACCTCCTCGAGGTCATCGGCACGAACTGGGACATCGAAGCCCGTACGGTCGCCGAGCTCGCCCGGCTCGGCCTTCCGGCTGACGTGCTCGACCGGGAACTGGGCCAGCTGTCCGGTGGCGAGGTCACCCGCCTCGGCATCACGCGGCTGCTCCTGCAGGCTCCAGACGTCATGCTCCTCGACGAGCCCACCAACAACCTGGATCGGCCGGCGCGGCAGCAGCTCTACGACGTCGTCGACTCCTACCAGGGCGCCCTCCTGGTGGTCAGCCACGACCGCGACCTGCTCGAGCGCATGGACCGCATGGGGGAGCTGCGCGAAGGGAACCTCCGCTGGTACGGCGGCGGCTACTCCTCCTACCTGGCCCGCGTCACCGCCGAGCAGGAGTCCGCGCAGCAGGCGATGGTCGCTGCGAAAGCGGACGTACGACGCCAGCAGAGCGACCGGCAGGAGGCCGAGCGGCTGATCGCGCAGCGACGCCGGCAAGGAGCGCGGAACGCCGTCACCAGCAACATGGGCAAGGGCGGTCAGCACTACTGGGCGAACCGGTCGGAGAAGCACGCCTCCTCGTACCGAGCCACCCATCAGCAACGGCTCGACGAGGCCCGTGATCGCCTGACCGACGCCGAGGCCCGCCTCCACGACGACCCGACGATCCGTATCGACCTGCCCGACACCGGCGTACCGCCAGGCCGGGAGGTCCTCACCACATCCGGTCTCGTCCTGCGCACCGGTACGGCGATCGAGGTGCACCTGCGCGGCCCCGAACGGGTGGCGATCACTGGCCGCAACGGCTCCGGAAAGACCACTTTGCTGCGTACGATCACCGGCGAGCTCCCACCCTCCGCAGGCACACTGCGCCGCAAGGTGCCGGTCGCGTTGCTCCCGCAACGGCTCACGCTGCTCGACGACGACCGCTCCGTCATCGACAACGTCTCCGCGACGGCCCCGTCCGTACAGATCGGCGAGATCCGCGCGCGGCTCGCGAAGTTCCTCTTCCGAGGTCGTGCCGCCGACAAGCTCGTCGGTGTCCTGTCGGGTGGGGAGCGTTTCCGCGCCACGCTCGCCTCGCTGCTCCTCGCCGATCCCGCGCCGCAGCTCCTCCTGCTCGACGAGCCGACGAACAACCTCGACTTCGCGTCGTACGAGGCGCTGGTCAAGGCCCTCGAGTCGTACCGAGGCGCCCTCGTGGTCGTCAGCCACGACGCCCGCTTCCTCTCCGATATCGGCGTCACCAGGGTGGTCGATCTCGACGTGCTGACCCACCAGCAGCAGTCGGATCGCTGACGCCGGCGAGTCGATCAGCCCCCGAGGCGTACCCGCAACCAGTCGAGGCAGACCTCTCCCTGCGCGCGCTGGAACGCACGGAGGTGAGGTATCCCTGGTAGCTCGGGGAGCAGCGACACGTGCACGAAGTACCCGGCAAGCGCCACCGCGTACGTGGTGACGGCCTCCGGGTCCGCCGAGCGCCCGACAGCGGTGGAGCGGAGCATCTCCTCCGGATCCGGGCCGCCCTCCAGGCGCAGGCTCGGCAGCCAGCCGACCAGGTCGCAGAACGCCGCACCCCTCGACGCGTACGGCCAGTCGATCGCGAGCGCCTCGCCATCGCTCAGCAACACGTTGTCGCCCCGGAGGTCGCCGTGGACGAGCGTGGTACCGGCCGCAGCCTCCGTCCAGGTCTGCTCGATGCGGGCCAGCCGGTCCAGGTTTCGGATCGCCCACGGGTCGTAAGAGTCCAGCTCCGGACTCTCACCGCCGGCCAGCTTCTCCCACCCGTTGAAAGACCCGTCCGCATCGAGCGGCCGCAGCTCGGGCGCCTCGACGCCTGCGAGAACATCGACGAGCCGGGCAACCGCTCGTACCTCCTCGTCGACCCATGGAACGTTCGGCGGGCGGCCGTTGACGGCGTCGAACCCGACCACCACCCACTGGTCGTCGTCGAGGACCCAGCGAAGAGCCGGCGTGGGGAGGTCAGCCGGCAGCACGGACGCGACCTCTGCCTCGCGACGGTGCAGCATCGCTGCGACCGGATGCGCGGCCACGTCCGCGGCCTTCACGAACACCCGATCGGTCGGTGTGACCAGCGTGAGCGCGGGTCCGGGGGAGTAGCCGCTGTCATGGCTGGTCCAGTCGACCACGCACGCGCCGAGGCGCTCTTCGATCTGGATGCGTACGTGCTCGGGCAGATCGGGCCACGTCGGCCGCCGCCTGCTCATCGCGCACCCTTCCTCCGAATTCCTGCGCACGCTAACAGCCGACACCGCACCTGGCCACCGAATACCGAGACCGGTGACCGCTGCTCGGCTGCCGATCGCCCCGCCCGCACCATAGGCTTATCCGCGCAGAGCGGAGGTGGTGCGTGAGGAACAGGATGCGGCAGGTCGGTCACGACCTTCGCGCAGCGTGGCGCGTGGTGCCGACGCGCACCGGCATGCTCGGCACCTTCCTCATCCTGGTCGGCTCCCTGACCCCCGCCTACCTGCCGCAGAACTCCCCGTTGTGGAGCCCCTTGCGGGCACTCCACCTGGATAACGCACCGGTCAAGGTCATCGGCACGCTCATCCTGCTCTCGGGCTTGGGGTTGCTCGTCGACGCCTGGTTCAAGTTCCGACCGACCGTCGACGTGGACGTCAAGCGCTGGGCGGTACTGGCGATCTGGTCGCTCCCGCTGCTCGCGGCGCCACCGACGTTCAGCAGCGACGCGTACAGCTACGCCGCCCAGGGGTGGATGCTCGTCAACGACGTGAGCCCGTACGACGCAGGGCCGGGCGTCCTCCCGGGCGCATTCGCCGACCAGGTGGCGTGGGTGTGGCGGTTCACCCCCGCCCCGTACGGCCCTCTCAGTCTCCGGCTGCAGGAGCTCATCGTCGTCGCGTCGGGGCTCCAGCCCTATCTCTCCGGCGTGCTGATGCGCATCCCGGCGCTCATCGGTGTGGTGCTCATCGTGGTGCTGCTGCCGCGGATCGCCGACCGGATGGGGGTTGACGCACAGCTGACCGCGTGGCTCGCGACGCTGAACCCGCTGCTGGTCATCGACTTCGTCGGTGGCGCCCACAACGACGCGCTGATGATGGGTCTCGTCGTCCTCGCGTTGTGGCTGGGGCTCAAGGCAAGGATGTGGCTCGCCGGCGCGGTCGTGGTGGGCGTGGCGGCGGCGATCAAGCAGCCCGCGTTCCTCGCCGCCTACGCGCTGCCCTTGCTGGCGGATCCTTTGACCACCTGGAAGGGCTCTCACATCGCCCGTACGGTCGGCAAGATCGCCGTGAGCTGCCTGATCGCGATCGGTACGTTCGGCGGTGTCTCCCTCGCGTGCGGGCTCGGTTTCGGCTGGCTCAATGCGGTGAACGTACCTGGCCTCGTCGTCACGGTCTCCCCGTTCACGGTCATCGGGCAGGGCGTACAGCTGGTTCTCAACTACTTCCAGCTCGACTCGAGCGAGCACGCCGCGATTCGTCTCGCCCGTACGATCGGCCTCGCGATCGCGGTCGCCGGCGTCCTGGTGCTCGCGGTCGTCCAGGCACGGAAGAAGCCGATGTCGTTCCTGTCCTGGGCGTACCTGCTCGTCGCCTTCGCCGGCCCCGCGCTCCACTCCTGGTACGTCCTGTGGGGCACCCTGCTTCTGCCGCTGACCAAGCCGTCGGAGCGCATCCAGCGGATCGCGCTGTGGACGACGATGGTCCTGCTCAGCTACGCGGCGGTGGACCTGGCTTGGCGCAACGGCGCCATCGCGCTGGGGATCGCGGCGGTCGTGCCGTTGGGCTGGCAGCTGATCCACCACGAGCGCAGGCACCGCCAGGAGATGGAGGACAGCGAAGGGGGGCCGAGTGAGGTGGCAGCCGGTGAGCGCGACCGGTGAGGTGCTGGCCGGTGTCGAGGAGGGTGTGGGACATCTCGTCCTCAACCGGCCCCGCGCGATCAACGCGCTGACACCGGCGATGATCGACGACCTCGCCGGGCAGCTGAGCGCCTGGGCCATCGACGACCACGTCGAGCGGGTCGTACTGACGGGTGCGGGGGAGCGAGGGCTCTGCTCGGGCGCCGACGTGCGCGCGCTCCGCGAGCTGGCGCTGGCAGGCGACCCGGGAGCGGATCGCTTCTTCAGCCACGAGTACCGGCTCAACGCGCTGGTCGCGAGCTACCCCAAGCCGTACGAGGCCCGGATGACCGGCATCACGATGGGCGGCGGCCTGGGCGTCTCGGCCCACGGATCTGTACGGGTGGTGGATGCGACCTCGCAGCTCGCGATGCCCGAGACCGGCATCGGGTTGTTCCCCGACGTCGGCATGCTCTGGTACCTGTCGCGGGCCGGCGCGGTGGGCTCGTACGCGGCGTTGACGGGCCTGCCAGTCGACGGCGCCACGGCCATGTCCTTGGGGTTGGCGGACACCTGGCGCGAGGGCGAACCGCCCCCTCCGCTCAACGAGGACTGGATCACCGAGTGCTTCAGCGCGGACGGTCCGCTTGAGATCCTCGCGCGGCTCGACGGCGACTGGGCCACTCCGGCGCCGGGGGAGTGCGCGGCAGTCCTACGGACCCGGTGCCCGCTGTCCATCGCGGTCACCGGGGAAGCGCTGCGGCGAGCGGCGTCGATGACCCTCGAGCAGGTGCTGGCACAGGACCTCGTGCTGGCTACGTACTTCGTCCACCACGCCGACTTCGCCGAGGGCGTACGGGCGCAGCTAGTCGACAAGGACCGCGCGCCCCGCTGGTCGCATACGAGGCTCGAGGACGTGAGGACGGTCGACGTCAGGGAGGCGTTCGGCGAGTAGGCGGAAACGGAAGAACGTACCCAACGAGCCGATCAGCCCCCCTCACGCGGAGGAGCCGGCCTGACCGAGACGTTCGGTACGTTCCCCTGACAGCTCAGCGGTAGTTGACGTACTGGACGGCGAAGTCGTAGTCCTGAGCCTTGATGAGCGCCTGGGCGACCTGCAGGTCGTCGCGGGACTTGCTCGAGACTCGGA
>JADGPB010000133.1 GCA_017882655.1 Propionibacteriales bacterium | reverse complement strand
GGCATTCCTGATCGGGGACCCGCCGCCACCGGAGGCGGCGGCACTGTCGATCCGCGTGCGCGCCGCCTGGACCGCCTTCGCCGCGACCGGCGACCCCGGCTGGCCCGCCTACGACCCATACGAGCGGCACACCTGGATCATCGACACAGAACCGGCCGTTCGGCCCTACCGGAACAGACCTCCCGCCGGACCGTCGATTCCTCCTCCGGCAGCGTCCGCAGGGGCGTATCGGCCCGCAGACGTTCCAGCTCGTCACCGAGCCGCTGCCCACGATCAGCCAGGGGCAGGCGCTCGTCCGGGTGGAGTTGATCTCCTTAGACCCGACGAACCGCGGCTGGCTCAATGAGACACCCACGTACCTGCCGCCGGTCGGGATCGGTGAGGTGATGCGAGCCGTCGGCCTGGGGCGGGTGGTGGCGTCGAAGAACCTCAGGTACCCGGAAGGTCAGCTCGTCAGCGGCTTGCTCGGCTGGCAAGAGTGGGCGGTGATCGACGACGCGACGATGCTCCTGCCCGTACCGGACGTTCCCGGCGTCCCGCTGACCGCACACCTGGGAGCGCTCGGCACGACCGGGCTCACCGCCTGGGTCGGATTGACGGACATCGGCCGCCCACAGCCCGGCGAGACGGTGGTCGTCTCCGCCGCCGGCGGCGCTGTCGGTTCGGTGGCCGGGCAGATCGCCAAGCTACGCGGGGCGCGGGTAGTAGGCATCGCCGGTGGGTCGCAGAAGTGCGCGCTGCTCACCGACCAGCTGCACTTCGACGCGGCCGTCGACCATCGAGCCGCGGACTGGCGCCACCAGCTCGAGAAGGCCACCCCCGACGGTATCGACGTCGACTTCGAGAACGTCGGCGGCGAGATCATGGATGCCGTCTTCGGGCGCCTCAACCTCCGCGCCCGCGTCGTGCTCTGCGGGCTGATCTCGGCCTACAACGACGCGGAATGGCCACCCGGCCCGACCAACTTCCCCGCTCTACTCGTCCAACGAGTGCACCTGCAGGGCTTCATCGTGCTCGACCACCTCGACCGCGCCCCAGCGTTCCTCGCCGAAGTCGCCCCGTTGGTACACAGCGCCCAACTCCAGTCGCTTGAAACTGTCATTGATGGGTTCGAAGAGCTTCCCACCGCGATCAACATGCTCTTCGACGGCACAAACGTCGGCAAGCTCCTCGTCCGCCTAGCCCACGCCTGACCCCGAACCACCACCGGAGGGGTCGAGGCGCTCGGAGCACGCAGGAACGCGGAGTGGGATGAGCGAGATGAGATCACACGGCCCCGATCCGGTCCCCGTGGTTGAGGGCAGCGCTATCGGCATCATCCCGAATCCGATGTCCGGTAGGGATGTTCGACGGATCATCTCGCAGGCATCGGTGTTCCCCAACGCCGAGAAGGCCAGCATGGTCCTGCGAATCCTGCGCACGGTGGGGACGCTCGGGGTCGAGCGCGTGCTGCTGTCAACCGATACCTTCGGCATCGCCGCCGGCGTGCAGCGCGAGATCAAGCGATTGTCCGGTGCACGGTCGAGTGCGCACGTCCGTTGGCCGAAGGTCGAGTTCCTGACGCTGGAGCGGCCCACCGGTACCGCGGCCGACACCACCGCCTTCGCGGAGACGATGGCGGGTCGGGGTTCGGCCGCTGTGGTCCTGCTGGGTGGCGACGGAACGATGCGCGCTGCCGTGCCCGGGCTGGGCGATACCCCGATGCTCGCGCTCAGCACCGGTACCAACAATGCGTTCCCGGTGATGATCGAGGCCACGGTCGCCGGGATCGCCCTGGGCATGATCGCCACCGGGGCCGCACCGGAACCCACCACACACGCCAAGCTGCTGCACGTCGAGGTCACCCGAGCGAACGGCGGCGTGCGGCACGAGGCGGCGCTGGTCGACGTGTGCGTCAACACCCTGGGTGTGCTCGGTTCGCGGGCACTGTGGAAGGCGGATTCGCTCCGCGAGTCGTACTGCACCTTCGCGGAGCCGCACTCCATCGGCCTGACGTCCATCGCGGGCCGGTTGAGGCCGACGGGGCGCGATGAACCGCGTGGGGTGGCGGTGCGTCTCGATGATCCCTCAGTTGCCGCGCACACGGTCCTGGCCCCGCTCGCCCCCGGACTGCTGGAGTGGGTGGGTGTGCTCGGTTCCACCGAACTCCAGCTGAATGTGCCCCATCCGGTCGAACTGGATCGGGGGACCATCGCCCTCGACGGTGAGCGAGAGGTGGAGTTCGGCCCGGACGACGCCGTCACCGTCACCCTCGCGCAGGACGGCCCCCGTGTCATCGATGTTCCGACCGTGCTCGCCGCCTCCGCGCACGCGTGGCCAACAACTACGTGCGTTTTCGCATGACCGACCACAGATCCTCAGTCCTCGGCTGAGCCTGGCAATCAAGGAGTCCTGATGACGCAAACACTGTCCACTCTCGGTTCGGATGCGCCCGATGCATCGGCGCTGAGCGAGGCCCAACTGCTCGATGTCTACCGGACGATGCGTTCGATCCGAGCTTTCGAAGACCGGGTGCACGAGGAGTTCGCCACCGGCGAGATCCCCGGATTCGTCCACCTGTATGCCGGGGAAGAGGCGTCGGCCACGGGTGTGTGCGCCCACCTCGATCAGGACCGCGACACCATCGCTTCCACCCACCGCGGTCACGGGCACTGCATCGCCAAGGGCGTCGACATCAAGCCGATGATGGCCGAGATCTTCGGCAAGACGACAGGCTCCTGCCGCGGCAAGGGCGGCTCGATGCACATCGCGGACCTGTCCAAGGGCATGCTCGGCGCCAACGGCATTGTCGGTGGCGGGCCGCCGCTGATCTGCGGGACCGCGCTCGCCGCGAAGATCAAGGGCGATGGCGGCGTCGGCGTGGCGTTCTTCGGTGACGGCGCCTCCAACCAGGGGACCACGATGGAGGCGCTGAACCTGGCCTCGGTGTGGGACCTGCCCGCGTTCTTCGTTGCCGAGAACAACGGCTACGGGGAGGCAGCCGCGTCGACCTGGTCGGTGTCGGCGGACAACATCGCCGACCGCGCGGCCGGATTCGGCATGCCGGGCGTGATTGTCGACGGCTTCGATTTCTTCGCGGTCTACGAGGCGGCCGGCGAGGCGATCAGACGCGCCCGTGAGGGCGGTGGTCCCAGCCTCCTTGAGGTGAAGTTCACCCGGTACTACGGCCACTTCGAGGGCGACCAGCAGACGTACCGCGGCAAGGATGAGGTCCGGAACGCCAGAGAGAACTTGGACTGCATCAAGCGATTCCGTCAGGGGGTCACCGAATCGGGTCGTCTGACCGATGCGCAGCTCGACGAGGTCGACGCACAGGTGGCGCAGCTGATCGAGGAGGCGGTGACGGAGGCGAAGGCCGCCCCGGTTCCCGGCCCCAAGGACCTGCTCACCGACGTCTACGTCAAGTACTGACCCCCAGGCTGGATTCGAGAAGGAGAACACTGCAATGGCAACCCGAAAGATCAGTTACCGCGAGGCCATCAACGAGGCGCTCACGCAGGAGATGGAGCGTGACTCCTCGGTCATTATCATGGGTGAGGATGTCGCGGGCGGTGCCGGGGGACAGGGCGAGGACGATGCCTGGGGCGGCGTTCTTGGTGTGACGAAGGGCCTGTACGGCAAGTTCCCGGGCCGGGTGCTGGACACGCCAATCACCGAGTCCGGCTATATCGGTGCCGCTGTCGGCGCTGCCACGCGTGGCCTGCGCCCCGTGGCCGAGTTGATGTTCATCGACTTCGCTGGCGTGTGTCTGGACCAGATCATGAATCAGGCCGCGAAGTTCCGGTACATGTTCGGTGGTAAGGCGGTCACCCCGGTGACCATCCGCGCGATGTACGGGGGCGGCCTGCGCGCCGCCGCCCAGCACTCGCAGGCGCTCTACCCGCTGTTCACCCACCTTCCAGGGCTCAAGGTCGTGGTCCCGTCCAGCCCGTACGAGGTCAAGGGGCTGTTGGCCCAGTCGATCCGCGACGACGATCCGGTGATCTTCTTCGAGCACAAGGCGATGTACGACGTCACCGGTGAGGTACCGCAGGAGAGTTACACGATCCCATTCGGTGAGGCCAACGTCGTGCGCGAGGGTGACGACGTCACCGTCGTCGCGATCGGGCGGATGGTATCGGTGGCGGAGGAGGCCGCCAAAGAACTCGAGGGCTCCGGCATCAGCATCGAGATCATCGACCCGCGCACGCTCAGCCCTCTGGACCTCGACACCATCCTCGAATCGGTGGAGAACACCGGTCGGCTCGTGGTGGTGGACGAGGCGAGCCCGCGCTGCAACATCGCCACCGACATCTCCGCTCAAGTCGTCTCAGAGGCGTTCGGCGATCTGAAAGCACCCGTCAAGATGGTCAGCCCGCCGCACGTTCCGGTTCCGTTCGCGGGTTCGCTCGAGGATCTCTACATCCCGTCGGCGCAGGACATCGTCAACGCAGTCAAAACAGTGACCGAATGGAGCAAGTGAGTTCGCGATGACCAACGACCAGATTAAACGGGTGACCATGCCCAAGTGGGGCCTGTCCATGGAGTCGGGCAGGCTAATCGAATGGCTTGTTTCTGAGGGTGACGAAATCGAGAAGGGGCAGGACGTCGCCGAGATCGACACCGACAAGATCGTCGCTGTGCTTGAGTCGACGTGCTCCGGAGTTGTCCGGGCGCTGGTTGTCGAGGTCAACGTCGCCGTTCCGGTCGGCGGCACGATCGCGGTCGTGGCCCCGGCCGACGTGCCTCAGGAGGAGATCGACGCGGTGGTCGCGGAGGCGAAGGAACAGCTCGTCTCCGGGGCCATCGAGGACGTGTCCGGTCCGGAGGTGGCCGAGGTCGACGTCGACGGACGTTCGATCTCGTATGCAGTGCTCGGGGACACCGAATCCGAGGCCACCCCAGTGGTGTTCGTGCACGGCTACGGCGGTGACAAGAACTCGTGGTTGTTTGTGCAGGAGCCGATCTCTGCTGACAGGGCCACGTATGCGCTGGATCTGCCGGGGCACGGGGACTCATCGAAGGACGTCGGCGACGGGTCGGTGGCCACGCTTGCGTCTAGCCTCGTCGGATTCCTGAACGAGCTGGGGCTGTCGAGGGTGCACCTGGTCGGGCATTCGACGGGCGGGGCGGTCGCCACCGTCGCGGCAGCCGATCCCGCGGCCTTGGGCAAGGTCGCCTCGCTCACGCTCATCTCCCCGGTCGGCTACGGTCCGGACGTCAATGCGGGCTACATCCGGGGGTTCGCGGAGGCGGAGACGCGTCGCGAGCTCAAGCCGCATCTGCAGCAGCTGTTCGCTGACCAATCGCAGGTCAATCGGCAGCTCATCGACGACCTGCTGAAGTACAAGCGTCTCGACGGCGTCGATGCCGCGCTCGCCTTGATAGTGGCCGCGCTCCTGGACGGCGAGAAGTCAGCCGTCGATGTGACCGCCCAGCAGGCGTCCTTCGGAGGCAAGACGGTCGCCGTCTGGGGTGCGGAGGACAAGGTCATCCCAGCGAGCAATTCGGGTTCGCTGGAGGGCAAGGCGACTGTCCACACCGTCGATGGTGCCGGACACATGGCGCACATAGAGAAGCCTCAGGCGGTGATCGGCGCCATCGAGGAAGCGATCGGCTCCGCCTGATGCGGGCGGCGTACCGGTGCTGAACGCGCTCTTGTACTCGGCGAGGTACTCACTGCAGTGTCAAAGAACTCGCCGGCTCCATCACAGAATGGGTGAACGCATGGAACGAAAACCCCCGCCCTTACGTCTGGCACAAGACCGCGGACGAGATCATCGACTCCCTCGCCGATATTGCCAACGAATCTCTGAGACAGGACACTAGCTAGGAGCAGCGAAATGACCCAACTTAGTGCCGACGTGGTGATCCTCGGAGGCGGGTCGGGCGGCTACTCGGCCGCGATCCGAGCCTCCGAACTGGGGCTGTCGGTGATCCTCGTCGAGTCAGACAAGCTCGGCGGCACCTGCCTGCACCGGGGCTGCATCCCCACCAAGGCCCTGCTGCATGCGGCCGAGGTCGCAGACAGCGCCCGCGGCGCCGCGCAGTTCGGGGTCTCGGTCGGCTTCGACGGGATCGACATCAGCGGTGTACATCAGTACAAGGACTCCGTCGTCAGCAGGCTGTATCAGGGGTTGCAGGGCCTGATCGCCGGGCACGGGGTGGAGGTCGTCTCGGGTCGCGGCAGCTTCGTCGGCCCCCGCTTCGTCGAAGTGGACGGCGAAACGATCGCCGGGGAGCACGTCATCCTGGCGACCGGTTCGCAGTCGAAGTCACTGCCCGGACTCGAGATCGGCGGCCGGGTCCTCACCAGCGACCAGGCGCTGACCCTCGACTACGTTCCCGATGACGCGATCGTCCTCGGCGGCGGGGTCATCGGGGTCGAGTTCGCGAGCGTGTGGGCGTCGTTCGGGGCCAAGATCACCATCCTCGAGGCACTCGATCGGCTCGTGCCCAACGAGGACGAGTTCGCCTCCACGCAGCTCACCCGCGCCCTGCGGCGACGCAAGATCACCTCGAAGACGGGCGTGCGCTTCGCTGGGGTCGAGCAGGACGGGGAGGCGGTTTTCGTATCGCTCGAATCAGGCGACACCCTCGAGGCCGAGGTGCTGCTGGTGGCGGTAGGCCGTGGTCCGAACACCGCCGGCTGCGGGTTCGACGAGGCCGGGATCGAGATGGACCACGGATACGTCCGCACCGACGATCGGC
>JADGPB010000132.1 GCA_017882655.1 Propionibacteriales bacterium | reverse complement strand
GATGCCAGCATCGTCCGGATCATCACCGCCCTGGTCGTCATCTTCACAGGCATCGGCCCGTTCCTCTACGTGCTCGCCTGGCTGATCCTCCCCGAGGAGAACGGCGGCAAGACCGGCTTCGACGCCCTCACCGGCGGGGTCAAGAAGGCGAAGGACTCGTACGACACCAACAAGCTCCACCACCCGGACGACCTGCGCTGACAGACCCTCAGGAGCGGCAGAAGCGTCGCTGAGGCCTCGGCGCGCGAGCCCTAGACTCGCCGCGGAGGTCGAAATGACGACGACGCTGCTGCGGTCTGTACGACGGGTACCCCTCGACGGTGAGCCAGCCGAACCGGTCGACGTGGTGCTGGCCGACGGCCGGATCGCCGCGATCGGCGTCGGCCTCGATCCGAGCGGTGCTGCTGTCGAGCAGTGCGACGGCCGGTGGCTCGCGCCCGGCTTGTGGGACGAGCACACGCACTTCGAGCAGTGGGCCCAGACCGCGCTGCGCGTCGACACGGCCGGCACCACAGACCCTGCAGAGGCCTGCCGTCGGGTCGCCGAGCACATCGCCACGCTCACTCGCTCTGACGACTCGGTGGTCGTCGGATTCGGTCATCGGATGTCGTCGTGGTCGCGGATGCCGGTGACCGCCGAGCTGGACGCGGTGAGCGGCGCGCACCCCGTCGTCCTCATGGCGGGCGACGCGCACAGCGGCTGGCTGAACACCGCCGCGCAGCGGGCGTACGGGGTGTCGTTCGACGGCATCTGTACGGAAGCCGACTGGTTCGCGCTCATGCCTCGCGTCGGTGACGACCCGCACCAGCTCGCGCAGGCGCGGCTCCGCCGGATCCGTGAGCTGTTCGCGCTCGGTGTGGTGGGTCTCGTCGACCTCGTCATGGACGACCACCTGGGCCCTTGGCAGCGCCTCGCCGCCGAGGGGGTGATGCTCCCCCGCGTCGACGTCGGCGTCTTCCCCAGCACGCTGGACGAGGTGATCGCGGCGGGACTGCGGACGGGAGATCCACTCCCGGGGGGCGATGGCCTGCTGCGGATGGGGTCGCTGAAGATCATCGCGGACGGGTCCCTGTCCAGCCTGACCGCGGGCGTGCGCGACACCCACGGTGACGTGCACGGCCACTTCGCGTACACGCTGGCCGAGCTCGTGTCCTTGCAGACGCGAGCCCGCTCTCACGGCCTGACCGTCGCCACCCACGCGATCGGCGACGCCTGCCTGAGCCAGGTGCTGGACGCGTACGAGGCGTCCCGCGCGACCGGCACCATCGAGCACGCGCAGCTCGTCGACCGCTCCGATATCCCGCGGATCCTGCGGCACGGGCTGCCCCTGAGCGTCCAGCCGTGGCATCTCGTCGACGACTGGCGAGCGATGGACGAGCTCTGGGCGGACCGCTGCGCCGATGCCTTCCCGTTCCGCTCGCTGCTCGACGCCGGTGTGACGCTTCGGCTCGGCTCGGACGCTCCCGTGGCGCCCCTCGACCCGTGGCGCGCCATGGCCGCGGCGGTTCATCGCAACACCCCGGATCTCGCGTCCTGGCACCCGGAGGAGCGGATAACCGGGGCCGAGGCGTTCAGGGCGTCCGTACGGACTCGGGTGGCCGTTGGTCAGCCCGCCGACGTCATCCTTCTCGACGCCAACCCGCTCGAGCCGGAGTCAGACTCCGCCGCCAACGCACAGCACCTGCTGGACGCGAAGGTCTCAGGTACGTACGTTGCGGGCGCGCCGCGCCTCTGAGCCTGTCACCGCCAACCGGAGCATCGCCGCGACCAACGTCGTCACAACCCCTCGACCAACCTGTCCGGTCAGTACAGCTAGCGCTCGCGAAGCGACGGTCACCGCGCCACCACCCAGGACGCACACCACAAGCGCCAGCTGAAGTTGCTGCGAGAGTCGTCACGTCACCTGGACGCGCGACCAGCCGTGGCCGTTGATACCGCTGAGCGGTGCGTCGCCGCCACACGGGCGTTCGTACGCACCGACCACGGTTTCAACCGGAGTTGTGGTCTCTATGACGGCGGTGTTCGAGGCCTCATGAGGTTCGCCGGGAGTTGTGGTCGGAATGAGGGCACTTCTGGGCCCGATAACGACAACAACTCCCGTTCGAAGAATCGAGCCCCTGCGCACCCCGGATATTCCGACCACAACTCCGGTTCGATCGTTGCGGGGGATTGAGCCTCAGGGCCGGTGCGCCCCAGGAGGGTTGCCTCGGCGGTAGTTGCCGGTAGCGCGGGCGAGGAGATCCTGGTCGGTCTCGTGGTCGACGCCCAGCAACGGGATCAGGCGAGCTGCGCTCGACCCGGACACGGTGACGACCAACGTGCTCCCCCGCGAGACCAGGACCTGGCCGGCCTTGGTGACCCTGTACGTGAAGGGCCCGCTCACTCCCACTCGATGGTGCCCGGGGGCTTGCTGGTGATGTCGACGACGACGCGGTTGATCTCGCGGACCTCGTTGGTGATGCGGGTGGAGATGCGCTCGAGGACGTCGTACGGGAGTCGTCCCCAGTCGGCGGTCATCGCGTCCTCGCTGGTCACGGGACGCAGCACCACGGGGTGACCGTACGTGCGGCCGTCGCCCTGGACGCCGACGGAACGTACGTCGCCGAGCAGCACCACCGGGAACTGCCAGATGTCGCGGTCGAGGTCGGCCTTCGTCAGCTCCTCCCGAGCGATCGCATCCGCCTCGCGGAGGATGGCGAGCCGCTCCCGAGTGACCTCGCCGATGATGCGGATGGCCAAGCCGGGGCCGGGGAACGGGTGCCGCCAGATCATCGCCTCAGGGAGGCCGAGCTCCAGACCGACCTGCCGTACCTCGTCCTTGAACAACGTACGGAGCGGCTCGATGAGCGTGAACGCCAGGTCGTCGGGCAGTCCGCCCACGTTGTGGTGCGACTTGATCGTCGCGGCGCCCTCACCGCCGCCGGACTCGACGACGTCCGGGTACAGCGTGCCCTGCACGAGGAACTCGATGTCTGCCTCGGTGTCGAGCGCGCGGGCCTGCTCCTCGAACACGCGGATGAACTCGCGGCCGATGATCTTGCGCTTGGTCTCCGGATCGGTGACGCCGGCGAGGTGCCCGAGGAACTGGTCCTTCGCGTCGGCGACGACGAGCTTGGCTCCGGTCGCGGCGACGAAGTCGCGCTCGACGGCCTCCGCCTCGCCCTTGCGCAGCAGACCGTGGTCGACGAACACGCAGGTGAGCTGGTCGCCGATAGCGCGCTGGACGATCGCGGCGGCGACGGCCGAGTCGACTCCGCCCGATAGCCCGCACAGCACGCGCTTGTCGCCGACCTGCTCCCGTACACGCGCGATGGCTTCCTCGGCGATCGCAGACGTCTTCCAGGCCGAGCCGACGCCGGCGATCTCGTGGAGGAACGTCGACAGCACCCGCTGGCCGTACTCGGAGTGGAGCACCTCCGGGTGCCACTGCACACCGGCGAGCTTGCGCTCGATGTTCTCGAACGCTGCGACGGGGGCGCCCTCGGTCGCGGCGAGCGCCGTGAATCCGGCGGGAGCGGCATGTACGGAGTCGCCGTGGCTCATCCACGCGTTGAAGCAGACAGGGACATCGGCGAGGAGCCGCCCGGGCTCGTCCACGGTGATGACCGTACGGCCGAACTCGGACACGCCGGTCTTCGCGACGTCGCCACCGAGCGCGCGGGCCATCGCCTGGAAGCCGTAGCAGATGCCGAAGACGGGGATGCCCGCGTCGAAGAGCGCCGGATCGACCTGCGGGGCGCCGTCCGCGTACACCGACTGCGGCCCTCCCGACAGCACGATCGCGGCTGGCTTGCGGGCGACGATGTCGTCGACAGACGCGGTGTGAGACACGATCTCGGAGTAGACGTTCGCTTCACGGACGCGTCGCGCGATCAGCTGCGCGTACTGCGCCCCGAAGTCGATGACGAGCACCAGCTCAGAATCCATGGCCGGAGTCTATTGGGGTCGGCCTGGGGTGGGCCCCGTGCCGGTCCCCCTGCGGACGCAGACGACCGAGCGGCGAGCCGGAACCCCCGTACAGTAGGGGCGTGGCTGGCATCTTCTCCCCACCAGCGGATCGCTGGATCAAGCTCTCCCCCAAGTACGCGGTCGTCCGGGTCGTGGGGGCGATCATCGCCAACACGCTCTTCTGGGTGCCGGTCAGTCTGCTCTGGGCCTGGGTCTTCGAACCGCGTGGTGGGGCGATGAGCGGCCTGACGTCCACCCTCCCGTTCGCTGCCCAGCTGCAGTGGCTCGCTGCGTACGTCGGCATCGTCTGGTTCATCTGGCGGGTCTATCGGGCCGGCCGCTACGCACGCTCCTGGGCCTACGCCGAGCGCGGTCAGGACCTGTGCATCACCAGGGGGCTCTGGTACAAGAACCTCACGGTGGTCCCGTACGGGCGGCTGCAGATCGCCAAGGTCGACGCCGGCCCCTTGGACCGGCTGCTCGGGCTTGCGACGGTGACGCTCGTGACCGCCTCGGCTCACTCCAACGCGTCCATCCCCGGCCTGCCGGCTGCCGAGGCCGAGCGGCTCCGCGACCGGCTGATCGAAGTCGGCGACACCCTCGGATCCGGTCTGTGACAGCACCGTACGGCCAGCAGCCGCCCAGCTATCCTCCGCCGGAGTACCCGGAGACCCCTGCCTGGACCTCCGCGCCCCCTCAAGAACCAGTGCGCAAGGTCGAGGAGCGCGCGCACCCGTTGACGCCGCTCGTACGAGGTTGGTTCGCCGTGGTCGCGGTCGCGTGGGCGATGCTGCAGGAGTGGCTGCAGGGCCGTACTGACGGTACGGACCGTCTGCCGTGGTGGGTCTTCGTCGCCGTGATCGGCGGCGTGGCGGCGCTCGGACTGATCGCGGGGTTCATCTCGTGGCGGTTCACGCGGTTCATCGCTGACGAGACCGAACTGCGCGTCGAGTCCGGCTGGATCTCGCACCGGTCGCGCCGGATCTCGTACACGCGCCTCCAGTCCGTCGACGTCATGCAACCGCTCGCGGCTCGGCTGCTGGGTCTCGCGGAGGTCCGGATCGATGCGGGGGCGCACGACTCGACCAAGCTGCGGTACCTGTCGCGGCGCAGAGCGTACGAGCTGCGCGACTTCCTGATGCTTCGCGCACACGGTGCGCAGGTCAGCGTCGACGTGGCGAGGGCCCGGACCGCCGACCCGTTGTTCGCCGATCTCGGAGGCTCGGACCGCGTGATCGTCACGGTCCCACCGCACGAGCTGCTGCTCGGAGCATTCGTGTCACACGACCTGCTCTCGCTCATCATCGGGTTCGCCGTGCCGGTGGCCGCTGTGTGGGGCGTGGCTGCGTACTTCGGCCACGATGCGGCCGCAGCCATTCCGGTCGTCGCCCTGGCGGGTGGCGTACCCCTGCTCTTCTCGATCGCTCAGTACTTCACCCGCCGGGTGATGGCGCAGTTCAACTTCACGCTCGCGGAGACACAGGCGGGGCTACGGATCACGCGCGGCCTCACGAACCTCACCAGCCAGACGGTGCCCGTGCGCCGGATCCAGTCGATCCGGCTGTCGCAGCCGCTGTTCTGGAGGCCGCTGCGGCGCTACCGCGTCGACCTGGAGGTGCTTGGGCTCGGCGAGGCCACTCACAACGAGTCGACGTCGAAGGTGTCGACGCTCCTGCTACCGATCGGTACGAAGAAGCAGGTGGACGCTGCGCTGGCCGCCGTCTGGCCGGGACTGCGTCTTGATGCGATCCAGTACGTACGGTCGCCGCGCCACGCGGTGGTGTTCGACCCGCTCTCGTACTCGTGGAACTCGTTCGGAGTAGACGACAACGTGGTGGTGACGCGTCGCGGCTGGCTGACACGGCACCAGTCGATCGTGCCGCACGCGCGGCTGCAGTCGGTTGCGGCGTACCAAGGTCCGCTCGAGCGCCTCCTCGGCCTCGCGAACGTGACGTTCCACACCACGGGGCTCCTGCACACCCACGCGGTCATCCACATGAACGCGGACCTGGCGAGGACTCTCGTCTACGACGAGGCCGACCGCGCCATGACCTCCCGGGACGGGGAGCTGCTGCGCTGATCCGGTGTCCCCTTCAGGTCGCGTGGCAAAGTGGTTCCAGACGCAGAACAGGTGGGATGGATATGTGGTTCGACAAGAACAAGCTGCTGGGCGCCACTGACGCTCTCACGGGGCGCGACCGGCCCGTGGTGGACATCGCGAGGCTGCACCGGGTGCTCGGCACGCCGCTGAACGCCGTCCCTGAGGGCGACGAGGTCGCGTACTTCGCTCTCGGCTGCTTCTGGGGTGCGGAGAAGCTCTTCTGGCAGCTGCCGGGCGTGTACGTGACGGCGGCCGGCTATGCGGGCGGGTCCGTGCCGAACCCCACGTATGAGCAGGTCTGTACGGGCGGGACCAGCCACGCGGAGACGGTCAAGGTCGTGTACGACCCTGCCAAGACCTCGTACGACGATCTCCTGGCGGTCTTCTTCGAGAACCACGACCCGACCCAGGGCATGCGCCAGGGCAACGATCGCGGCACCCAGTACCGCTCGGCGATCTACACCACCGACGACGCCCAGCAGTTCGCCGCCATCGCCGCGCGCGACACCATGCAGACCTCGCTGACCGCGGCCGGGTACGGGCCGATCACGACTGAGATCACGCCGGCCGGTGAGTTCTACTTCGCCGAGGGCTACCACCAGCAGTACCTGGACGCCAACCCAGGTGGCTACTGCCCCGTCCACGCCACGGGCGTGAAGTGCGGCTGAG